>NZ_CP065038.1 GCF_019924635.1 Leifsonia sp. ZF2019 | reverse complement strand
GCGCCCGTCGACCAGGTGATGCAGCTTCGTGGACAGTCCGCCGCGGGAGCGGCCGAACCCGTGATCAGCGGCTCGTTGACCGTTATCTGTCCGAGGGTGTTGCAGCACATGACTTTGTCACCTGGCATACCAATGATTCGTTTGATCAGATGGCCACCTTCTTCAGCCGAAGGAATCCCCACAAGAGACAAAATTGCTTCTGCCGGGGTTAGCGGCTGCTTAGAATGTGCAGATCCAGAGAGCCAGCCGCCTGGATCCCTGAAGACCACAACATCTCCCCTGCTCACAGGAAAGCTCGGCGAGGGCGGTCGAGCCGGTCTGAGCCTTAGAAGACGGGCTAGGAAAGTGGGCTCTTCTTAGCCGGCGCGGGGGGATGCGTCATGAACTCGGTGGACGTGGGCATGATGGTTTTGTGACCGCAACCGGGTGGGGCTGGTGGGCAGGCAGGTGGGGCTGGTAGACAGGGTTGTATGGGAAACCGAGCACACACCACATCCACCGGCCGCAATTCTGTCGACGGTCCCGTCCCGGGTCGGGGTTCCCATGCCATAACCAACAGTGGCGATCGGGAACCCGTCCCCTGGATTTTGCGCGTCATGGTCGCCGCCCCTGAAGGAAGGGCCCGATCGTCTGTGACGGTACTTGGGTTGTATTGGGGAACAACAGCCGAGGGGATGGTGCGGGTTCCTCAGAGGGTGTTAGACGCAGTTACCCCCGAGGCGACCGGTGAGAATCCCCATCCGGAACCCGACTTGACACGCTTATCAGTCAGGACAGTAGGCAATGGGACAGGACTGGGGCATCAGGTGTCGACGGTGGTCAGTTGGCGATCGTTGGGAGGCGGGGTGGCCGAGTTGAGACTCACAACTTGGCGAAGGAGCCGCGGCGGCAGTGACAACCCGGTGACTAATACTCCGTTTCCTGACCCGTCGGCGCCGGTACCGGCGGCAGGAGCAGGAACCGTCTACTGGGGACGCGGCACAGGTAACGCCCGGGCTGGGGTAAACACTCAGCGGGAGGGGTGGGGCCGGGTGATAAATCCGGCGTATCGACGTTCGGACGATGATCCCTTTTTGTATGTGCTGGATGAGAACCGGGTGAACCCGGCCAATGCGGGGGATCCGAACGCAGTGGAGAGCTATTTGACCAATCAAACTGATTTGGGGTCAGTGGTGATGCTCCCCAACCCGGACAACCCGACGGAGTTGGTGCCGGCAGGGATCGTAGTGGAGGTGCTACCCGCTAGGGAACCACGTCTCGGTGACCGAACTGCTATGACGTCTCGCAGGAATATTTGGGCTCCGTTTGCCCGAATGGATCCGATGGCGTCCGCGTCTGTGCAACCAGTGTTGGGATCCTCGGGGGGGCAGGGTGCGGATGTGGTGCGGGATGCGGTGACAACGTCCGCGTCTCACACCGTCCCAACCCCGCCGCCGGCAACTATTTACACCGCCCCGGTAGCCTCTGACCTGTCGTTTGTGCAAGAAAGCAGCAGAACGGTTATCAACCAGACTCCGATAACCATGACCCCAAGCTCCCACACAACAAACACACAGGTGAACGTGGCCTCGTTGAACGTGGCCACAAATCAGACTCTGCAAAGTGTCGCACTGATTCCCGGCTACTCTCAGACGCAACCAAACGGGTTGCCGTTACCCGGGGACGCGAGCGGCCCGATGGAACTTTTCACAGAGAACTACGATTATCCCAATAATGTGCGGATCACACCGACCAGCCCGTTGGTGCCGCTATTCACAGTGACTTGGGATCCTGCTGTTCGAACAAACCCGTACTCCCCTGTGATTGCGGGGCACCAGGTGTTCATGAGGTACTACAACGCAGACGGGACTTTGCCGGCCTGGGGATCGGCTACTACTAGTAGCCATAACGCGCCTGGAGCTGATAGTTCCTCGTTGACGGAGGAGTTAGGGGTGAACGATTTCGGACGCAGGTTCCAGGTCGCTGTCCTTGCCTACGATGAGAACAATCAACTAATTGGTTCGGATACGGGGTACCCCCCGGAGGCTCTCCCGGGTAACTACCGGGCCATTTATGGTCCCCCTGCCCAGCTTGGGGGCCCAACAGACCAGTACATCGTCCAGGGAGAAGTAGGCAGCGAAATATCTCCCGACCTGGTATGGGTTGATGAGGTCACCACCCGGTACCAATGGGAACACTCCACAACCGGGGTATCGTTCGCACCCATCACTGATGTTCCCGGTATTACGGGAGAAACCACGGACACTCTCACGTTCGGGACAGCACAAACACCGATCGATAGGGATCTTCACGAGGGGTGGTACCAGGTGCGAGTGACCACCGGATTCGGTGAAATCCATGCTGGGCCCATCCATGTCACCGTATCTACCTACGACCTGCCCGACCTGCTGGATCAAGCACCACAACCAGGCGACGCACTGGTCGCGAACCTGGGTACCGTGGGGGATGCGTCCATCACCGGGCAAAGCTACCCCGAACCGCCCAAAGAAACCCGCACCCCCCAAACCCACCCAGACCCAACAGGGTCGGGGCAGGGAGACACGACGGGCCAGAAGTACCTCACCCCATCCACCTACAGGTGGTTGAAAATGGACCCCGACACGAACTTCTTCACCCAGATCGCGAACCCGGACACCACACTCCAAACAGATGACCTTGAAGAGGGCTACCACACCCTCACCTTCGGGTACGTCGACAACAACGGGAAAACCCACGGCGTCTCGTTCTCCGACGCCGGGTTCTACATCCTCGAAATCGTCGACACCTACGGCAACACCGCTTACACAGACCCAGTAGAACTCATCGTCCAAAACTAATTCCGGGAAGGATGGATTTATTCGGATCAGAGACGCTCTGAGGCTAGGGTGTGTCTGCCAATGGGCCGGCGGTGTGCTGAGAGTCTGTGATCGTGTCGCGATTCCAAATGCTCTCGGATGCACGGTTGATGGTCTAGGTGTACTGTCCGGGGAGGTTGGTTAACCGGGTGATGGGTGGTTGGTTGCGGATGGCGGTGTGGGGCCGATGATGATTGTATTCGTGCAGCCATGCTGGCAGTGCTTTGCGGTGGGCTGACTCCGACGTGTAGTGGCGGCTGAATGCCTATCCGTCGGCGAGGGTGCGGTGGAAGCGCTCGATCTTTCCGTTGGTCTGTGGCCGGTAGGGGCGGGTCTTCTTCGCGGTGATGCCGAGTTCGGCGCAGGCGTCCCGCCAGGCGTGGGATTTGTAGGCAGACCCGTTGTCGGACAGAACGCGGTGAACTACGACGCCGCGGTCTGCGAACCAGGCCACGGAGCGCCGGAGAACACCGATCGCGGTGACCGCCTTTTCGTCGTCGTGGATCTCGGCGTAGGCGACCCTGGAGTGGTCATCGATCACGGTGTGGACGAACGCGGTGCCCAGGCGCGGTTCCCAGCGGGTGTTGCGGTTCCCAGTTCGGGTTGCGGTTGCTTCCCGGTGCCGTTCGCCCTGGACACGGCCCACAAATCGCCATCCGCCACCATCGGGGATGTTGCCCAGCTTTTTCACATCGACGTGGATCATCGCACCGGGTGTCTCGTGTTCGTAGCGGCGGACAACCTCGCCGGTGCGAACGTCGACGTGGCGCAGCCGGTTGAGCCGGCAGCGGACCAGGACAGCGTGAACCGTTGAGGGCGCCATGCCGAGTCGGGCGCCGATCGCGACCGGACCCAACCGCTTCTTCCACCGCAAATGCGCAAGCTTGCGTACCATCACCTGCGATGTTCGGTTCGGGCTGTGGTGTGGTCTCGAGGATCGGTCCATCATCCCGTTGCCCCCGAAGGCCCGGTATCGGTCTGCCCACCGTTTCGCGGTCGGCCAGGCGACATGGAAGAACGCTGCCGCGTGAGCGACCGGCCAGCCTTCATCAACGATCAGGCGTGCGATCCGAAGACGGTGACGCGGAGTCAGAGCAGCATTAGCGTGGGACATGAAGACCTCCTGGGGAAGCGGAATCTAGACAGTTCCACTCCACCCCGGCAGGTCCTCCCAACACCTCAACGACTACAGCGAGTCGTCACAGCTCAACCAACCTCCCCGGACAGTACACCTAGGGCGTGTCTTCTAACCGTTTGAGCCAGAGTGTGATTGCGCGGAGGACGACTGCTCCCCGGTAGGTGACGGCGAGGTTGTCGTAGCGGGTGGCGAGGCCTCGCCATTGCTTGGTGTCGCAGAAGCCGCGTTCGATGACGTTCCGTCCTCGGTAGTTGATCGCGTCGAATCGGGGTGGTCTGCCGCCCGCGCTGCCGCGGTTGAGGCGGTGTCGCTTCTGATCGTCGGGTTCGGGGATGACTGCCGCGATACCGCGTCGGCGGAGGTGGGAGCGGATTGCGCGTGATGAATACGCTTTGTCGCCGCGGACGGCGTCGGGCCGGGTGCGAGCTCGACCCATTCGATCTACTCGGAGCTGTCCCATCAAGGCGTCAAACATCGGCGAATCACCGGACTGGCCCGGCGTGAGGAGCACGACAAGCGGGAGTCCGTTGCCATCGACGAGTTGGTGGATCTTCGTCGACAGGCCGCCACGCGAGCGGCCGATCGCGTGGTCAGCGGGTTCCTGACGAAGATTCTTGTGATTCGATCGTGCCCCCTGGGGTGTTGGTGGGGCGGCGGCCCGCGGGCTCCTCGACACGGGCGAAGGTGGTCGCATGCTGGTGGGCTCGGTTGATCGTGGAATCCACGCTCACCGTCCAATCCAGCACCCCGGCCGCGTCGGCCTCAGTCAACAGCGCAGCATGCACCCGGTCCCAGGTGCCGTCGTGACTGAATCGGTTGTGACGCTTCCAGACCGTCTGCCAGGGACCGAACTCCGCCGGCAGATCCCGCCACGGAATCCCGGTCCGATACCGCCAAATGATGGCCTCGACCACCAAACGATGATCACCGAACGGGCGACCGCCCTTCGGCGACGGGGCCGGCATCAACGACGCGATCCGCTCCCACTGAGAATCCGACAACACCCGAGACCGCAACACAACGCCCAGCCTGCACCACGACCACAACAACGGTTAGAAGACACGCCCTAGCACCCAACCGGTGAGGCATAGGCCGCATAGAGCTCAACGTGTCAACGCCATCCCTCATCCAAGCGCCCCTCCCTCCCCGACGTCGCGCGCGTCGCCGCATCTGCCGATGCATGACCATCCGAGGACCGCCGACTCGTCAAGGGGCCCCGCCGCGTCCGCCCCCAGCTTCGGCCGCGCCTGCAGGCATAGCCACACCCGAACCCACATGGGTTCGCAGTCCATCCCCAAACCCGGGGCAACGCCCCAGAAGGGCGGCTCACATGACCGTCTCCGTGCTCGTCAACATCACCATCCACAACGCCACCCTCCCACCCGGGCAGGACCCCGGTCGCCCGGCCGAGGAGGACAGTCGGAACAGGTGGCTCGGCCGCCTGTGGAACCTGCTCATCACCACCGTGGCTTCAGCCCTCGGCATCGCAACCGCAGCGCTGATGGGCTTCCCCGGCTGACGGAACCGGGCGGTCGACGACCCTGCATGGCGTCGGCGTCGTCGGCCGCCTCGTCGGGCAGCTTGCCACGGCAGAGCCACTTCCAGAAGGTGGCCCGTTACGCGAGCGCCCGCGGGTTGCTGGAAGGATGAGGGCGTGATCACGGTAATCGCGCGCGGGGACGGCGTGCACATGGGCGACATGCTGAATCTCGTTGAGACGTGGGACTTCTTCGACAGCGCGCGCCTGGGCGAGCTTGCACTGCGGTTCACCAAAGCCAGCTTCCGCCCGACGATCAACGGCACACACGCGTGGCTCCTGCGCATCGTGCACGACGCCGAAGCCGTCCAGTCCCCCGAAGGATGGTGGGAATGGAAGTCGACCGGCGAGGAACAGGACTACGTGTACCTGTTCAACATGCTCGGCCGCACCCGGAACACCAGCTGGCAGATCAGCGACGCAAGCCGCTGGCGCCTCTCCCACAGCGCCTCTCTGGCCGAGACGATCCGTCCCGGTGCGACCGGGCAGCGGATGGTGCAGCTCGAGTACCTGTCCGGCGCACGCCTCGTCTCCCTCCCCGACTTCCGGGACCAGGTGCGCCTCTCCGACGCCCGTCTCCACGCCCACCAGGTAAAAGAGCAGCGCAAACGCCAGAACCCCTAGACGTTGCGCCTCACGAGGTGGTTGTCATCGTCGCGCGGGAGGCGGCGGCCAGGTGAATCGATCTCATGACGGCAACGGCATACAGAGCGTCACCGTCGTCGGGCCGAACCTGTCGTCAGCGCGTCGCCGATCGTTCGCTTCGGGTCGTCCCGATCCAACTGGTGATGCCCGCGGTCGCGAACAGGGCGATGGTTGTAGGGACCATGACGTTTGGATCCAGAACATAGGCGAGCCCGCCCGCGATACATCCGAGCAGGATTGACGTCAGTGCGACCACGACAAAGACGCGCTCCGACCGAGTCATTCCACGCGGCTGAGGGAGTCTCGTCATGTCGTCAGGCTAGCAACAGTCTCCGTTAGGAGCCGAGCATCCGCGTGATGTCTCCGTAAAGGTAGAGCGTTCCCCCGGCGAGGAAAGTAAGCCCTGCTGAGAAAGCGGTGACACGGATGATGACACGCTTTGAGCGTGCGCGTTCCTCGTCGCGCGCGAAGGCTACCCGCGCGGCGGTGTAGGAGTCGATGTAGTCGAGTGCGACTTCACGATCATCGAACCCCGGAAGCTTTGCATGCCCTTGGGCCACCGCCTCGCGGAAGTTGACCAGTTCTCCACCACCCAATGGCCCATCCCAGAGGTCCATCGACTCCAGCAGCCTGAAGGCCTTCTTGCTCATATCCTCAATCCTCCTCGGATCCGCTGACATTGTTCACGGGCCGGCTAGAAGCCGCGGTAGGCATCTGAGCGATGCGCGATCCGCATCACCTCAACCAATCGCTGTTCTTCGTCGACGCGAACCAGCACCCGGTAAGCGATGCCCACGTAGCCAGACCGCATCCCCTGCAGCTCGGCACCCAACGGCTTCGTCACTCGCATCGGGTTGTCCGACAGTGGTCCATCCAGGAACCGCAACACGGCGTCCGCCATCTTCGGCGTCAACCGAGCCAGGGCGCGCGCCGCTGGCCGAGACAGCTCGATGCGGTAGCTCGGGTCCTTCACCGATTCGCCAGTTGCGCTCGAACCTCATCCAAGGACAGCATCCGCCCCTCGGCAGCATCCTCCTCAGCTTCAGCCATCTCGGCCGCGTGCGACGGATCAGACAGCCAGGCCAGCGTCTCCTGCAGGGCATCCAGATCCTCGGGAGAGATCAGCACGGCGGCCGGCTTCCCATGGCGCGTGATCACCACGGCGTCATGCGTCGCTTCGACACCCTCAACCAGGTTCGACAGCTTGTCCTTCGCTTCACTCACCGACATCGTCTGCATGTTACGATCATGCCAGATTTCCGGCCACTTTTATAGCCCAAGCTATAGCCGATAATATTTATTATGTCAGTTTGAAGATGGCTTATTCCCGTCGGATGCGAATCTGCCACCAGTCACGTACTTCTCGGTCACCCCCAGCAGGGGCTCAGATTAGGTGGAGTTGAGCGCCCGCCGCAGCTGCTACCGGAGGCGCCCACCCAGGCCCCAAAGTGCTTCGCCCATAGGCCTACCGCGGTGAGGGTGAGTTCGTCATCCAGCCAAACTCCTTACCCGGGCTCTGACCGTTTCCGCTTTACACTCGTGGTCATGTACACCAAGAATGGCCCGCGGTGGCAGATCACGGAAACAGATGGACCGACCGTCATCCACTTCGCGCTCTGGGCGCGAACCGTCCTGGGTATGCACCCTTCAGCGGATCTCCCGACAATTCCGGATCAACTGCACTCCGAAGCAGTCCACGTCGGTGATGTCGAGAGTCTCGACCGTGAATGGAAGAGCTGGTGGAGAAGCCTCCCCCAGGCCATGGATGAGTGGCCTGTCAACGTCGCGACACTCTCCTACGCCGGTCTTGCTGCAGCTATCGAGCCAATACAAGCGACGATCCACGACAGCATCAGCCGGTGGCGAGACACCTATCGTGACACCCACACGACACCGCCGGCGGCGCCCTACCTGGACATCGTCACTGACCGTGCGGCAACACTCGGCCGACCCGTGAACCCGTTCAGCCTGAAGGTCGTACTGATCCCGGCCACCCAACCCAGGATCTGGCAGGCTGCGCCCGACCTCCTCCTGGTCGACACCACACTCCGGGACGACGCCACCGCCTACAAGCACGCGATCAGCGCCCACATCACGACACGCGGCTAGTTTATACCTAGACGGCCTCCCAGACAGCAAAAAGAGGGGGGCCGGGCCATTCTTGGGTTCTAGCGGTCGTTGCAACACCTGGAGTTTCTGGGAGTTGCAACGACCGTGTCGCGTTTGAGGCATAGTTCGGGGAAGAAGAGGACGTACACACCGGTGGAGCGTGAAGCGTTCTTCGTGTTGTTTGAGGAGTGCAAGAGCACAGCGGTCGCTGCGCGCGAACTCGGTCTCAATCCGGCGACGTGCGCGCAATGGGTTCGCAAGGCTGGCCTTGACCAGCCACGGCTACACCGGTGGTGGGATGAGCGCTCATCCGCGGAAGGATGAGTATCTTCAGCTTCGACGTGATGGTGTTCCACGCCGGGAAGCGGTGAAGCAAGTCGGAGTCGGCCGCAACACCGGGTACCTCTGGGATAACGGGATTCGGAAGTCGAATGGGCGACGCATTTACCCGGATGGTCGCGTGGTCGATTACAAAAACAGGGTGCCTGTCGTTGTTGATCCTGTTCAGCGGGCGTCGATGCGTTCGCTCGAAGCTTCGATCCATCCACGGTTTCTCTCCTTACCTGAGCGGGAGCTGATTCGAGATCTGACGAAAGCGGGCCTTTCGTTGCGGCAGATTGCATCACGGTTGGGGCGCTCCCCGTCAACGATCAGCCGTGAGGTTCGCCGGAACCAGCTCCCGAGAGAGGGCGGATACCACCCCTACGCCGCCCACCGGAGTGCGGCCGCCCGTCGGCCGCGACCCAAGCAGCGGAAACTGGCTGCGAATCCGCGGCTGCATTCTTACGTTCAACAGAAGCTGACGTTACGGTGGTCGCCGGAACAGATCAGCCGAACGCTGATCCGTGAGTTCCCTAGCGACATGGAGATGCGAGTGACCCACGAGACGATCTACCAGGACCTCTATCTCCAAGGTCGCGGACAACTCCGACGGGGACCCGCCAGTGTGCTGCGAACCGGCCGCGCGCGAAGGAAACCGCACCGCACCCTCAATACCCGCAGACCCCGTTTCGCGGACCCGATGGTGATGATCTCCGACCGCCCCGCCGAAGTTGAGGATCGCGCTGTTCCCGGGCACTGGGAAGGGGACCTCATTATCGGCGCGCAGCGCAACAGCGCGATCGGGACCCTCGTGGAGCGCTCTACACGGTTCCTGATGCTGATCCACCTTCCCGTCGATCGGACGGCGGAATCCGTCCGAGACGGCCTGATCACCGCCGTGAAGACTCTCCCGCGTGAGCTACGCCGGTCGATCACCTGGGACCAGGGTTCGGAGATGGCGGCGCACAAGTCCTTCACGATGGCCACCAACATGCCGATCTATTTCTGCGATCCTGCAAGTCCCTGGCAGCGCGGCAGTAACGAGAACACCAACGGGCTCCTGCGCCAGTACTTCCCCAAAGGCACCGACCTGTCACGCTTCACCGCCACCGACCTCTCCAATGTCGCCCACGAACTCAACACCCGCCCCCGTAAAACCCTCGACTGGGACACCCCGGCCGAACGCCTCAACACGCTCCTCGCCGTTGGCCGCTGAGTCCGTCAGAGTTCGTGTGTGATTCCAGTCGGACTCTTGGCGTGTCCACTTTCGAGATGTGAAGATGTGTGCGTGCACATGTTCGGCGCGTAACGTCCGATCATGAATACACAAACTGGTTCG
The DNA here is from genome assembly GCF_019924635.1 of Leifsonia sp. ZF2019. Classification (NCBI taxonomy): domain Bacteria; kingdom Bacillati; phylum Actinomycetota; class Actinomycetes; order Micrococcales; family Microbacteriaceae; genus Leifsonia; species Leifsonia sp. ZF2019. Next base: position 91,853 of record NZ_CP065038.1, on the reverse strand, counting down.
CCCCCGGTGGCGAACACAGAACTCGGGTTAGGTGCGGTCCTTTCGGATGCCCTGCCGTCCACGTTGCTGACTCCGAATGCTCCGGAGCGTTACACCGTCTCGGCGGTGTTCACCCGGCGTCCGAGCCGCGGAGAGATCGACAGTATCCATGACAGCGACACGCGTTCCGCGTTAACGGCTGCGGGATACTCAACGGTCGAGTTGAGGGTGTCGGATCGCCGTCTGGAAATCTCGAACACGAATCTTGAGGAACTCTCTGGCGGTTTGGCCGGGGTGATTGCAGAGCAACTGCACATCATCAGCGTGAAGTCGCAGGCAGAGCACGATGCGTTCGCCGCGGAGGTGCTGGACCGCACGCAGCGTGAGACCGACCGTGCCGCACTGGTGGCGCTGGCGGCCGCGGCGGTGGCGTTCGCCCGACCCACCGGCGACGCCCTCGCCGAGCGCACACAGGACGGAGAAAGTAGTCCACAGGAGCCGGTTTGGTATGACGTTCAAAACACGGACCCCGCCGCACCCTGAGTGACGGCGGTGGGGACGGCACAGATGAGGAAAGAGGAAAAGGGTCATGGGATTCACGGATGATGCGAAAGAGACAGCTCGTTCGGCTGCGCGGAAGGCTACACGCGCTGTCGAGGACGGGGTTGACCGCGTGAAGGACAAAACCGCCGAGATCAAAGCGGATATGAAAGTCAAAGAAGCAGAGGCGGAGCGGGACTCGGTCAGCCACCGGAACCGCGCGAAGGAAGGCCTCCGGGAGCACCCTAGCGACTGATGAAACCGTTCCGGGTGGCTCCGCCAAGCGGAGGGACGGCTACGCCTTGTTTCTGCCAGCCGCACGGCGAACGAAGCCGAAAACGATTGTTCCGACGAACAGGATCAGCCCGATGATCGCCAACCAGAGCAGGCCTTTGATTGCGAATCCGACCACGGCGAGGATCGCCCACACGACAAGCAGGATCACGATGACGGCCAACATGGTCCACACCATACCCCCCGGTGTCACCGATGACGAGAGGCGGCGAAACTGGGAGTTGCCGGCCACCCCGGACGCGGGCGCTGCCGGAGCGTAACCTGGAAAGAAGCGGCAATAGCGCCGTGCTCGAAGGCCCGAGACGACCCCCGAGACACCCGTGACGATACGGGCGGTGAGAACCGACGCACCACTTCATGCAGTGGTTGGAGGAAGGGAAGGTCCGATGAGCGCGATTAACGATGCTGGCGGTTCGAGCGCGGAGATCCGCCCTCAGACCCCCGAGGGCGACGAGGCAGACGAACGCTGGGACACAGAGGGCGGGGCGGTCGGGTTCGACCCGACTCTCACCGACGATGTGACGACCGCGCGACACGACCAGGAGTGGCGCGTGGAGAAATCCCGGCATTGGCACAACAGCGGCTACACGGCCGCGACGCAGGCCCGCGCCGATGAGGAATCGTGACTGGCGAGAGCGCGGCGGTTCAGCCTGTCGCCGCGCGCGGAGTTTCGAACAGCGATTTCACCGGGCTCGCGCGCATCGTTCGTGAACGTGGGCTGATGCGCCGCCGCTACGGCTACTACTGGACAAACCTCGCAGCCGTGCCCGTTCTGTTCACGGCAGGTATCCTGCTGTTTCTGTGGATCGGCGACAGTTGGTGGCAGCTCTTCACTGCCGTCGGGTTCGCCGTACTGTTCACCCAGACAGCATTCCTCGGCCACGATGCTGCGCACCGGCAGATCTTCCGCTCTGGCCGATGGAATGACTGGATCAGCCTGATCATCGGCGACCTCTTCGTCGGAATGAGCTACGGCTGGTGGCAGCACAAGCACACCAGACACCACGCCGCTCCGAACCAACTCGGCGCCGATCCCGACCTCGAACTGCCCGTGGTGGCATTCACCCCCGAGAAAGCAGCACAAGAGCGGCCACTCGTGCTGCGCTGGATAATCGGCCATCAGGGGGTGTTCTTCTTCCCGATCCTGCTGCTGGAGGGCGTGTCTCTGCACGCATCGAGTATTCGGCGGGTCTTCGCACGCGAGCCGGTCCCGCGCAGACCAACGGAGATCGCCTTCCTGACGGTACGCCTCCTCGGCTACCTCGGACTCGTATTCTTCGTCCTCTCACCAGACAAAGCCGCCGTGTTCCTCGCCGTTCAACTCGGACTCTTCGGCGTCTACATGGGTTCTTCCTTCGCACCGAACCACAAAGGGATGCCCCTGGTACCGAAAGGACTGAAGCTCGACTTCCTGCGCCGCCAAGTGCTGATGAGCCGCAACATCCACGGCAACCGCCTCCTCGACGTCGCGATGGGCGGCCTCAACTACCAGATCGAGCACCACCTCTTCCCCTCAATGCCCCGGCCGCACCTGCGCCAGGCCGCACCGCTCATCCGCACCTACTGCGTCGAACACGGAGTGTCCTACACCGAGACCGGCTTGTGGCACAGCTACGGAATCGTCCTCCGCTATATCAACCGCGTCGGCCTCGGCAAACGAGACCCGTTCGAATGCCCACTCCTTCAACAACGCGCCACCCCGGCCGATACAAGAGACACACAGAACACAGCTAACGAGCCGTAACCAATTCTGACGACGCGCGCCGCCACCAAGCGCTGCGTCCCGCACAGCCAGAATCGGCGCCTTCTCGGCGCCTCACACAAACCACGCACACCGTGTGAGAACGGTACCGTTCCGTCAACCAGCACCGCTCTCACACAACTAGGCTAGAAACTCGTCGTGTTGCAACGACCTCTAGAATTCACCACTACGCCATCCTGGCGATCGTCGCACCGTCCGCGACCGACACCCACGCGCTTCACGGGGGCCGCGCCCTCCTCAGCTATCACGCGTTCATGATGGCGGCGATGGTCGTCATGGCCGTCCAGATGCTCCAGGCGGGGACGCACCTCGACGGCACGATGGACATGGACGCAACAGTGAGCCACCCGATGACGATGGCGTCCGGTCCCGGCTGGGGCGTGTTCGGCGTCGTGGTCGCGGTGCTCTTCGCCGCTGGTGCCCTCGTATTCCTGGTGCGGCTCTTCGCACCCGTGCGGGCCGGGTCGACGGGGGCGGCGGCCGACCGCGTGAACTCCTTCCTGCTCCTCAGCATGAGCGCCGGCATGAGCCTGGCGTTCATTCCCTGGTGATCCTCCCCCGGACGAAAGGCCCTCATGAGCACTCAGCACGTGTCGGATGTTAAACTGGCGCCGACGAACAACCCCGGACGAGGAGCGGACATGGCCAGGCGCGACAGGGGGACGCTCGAAGCGAGCGTCCTCGCCATCCTGTCGGCCTCACCGACGCCGATGGCGAGCAGGGACGTGCTCGCGGAGCTCGACGCGCAGGGAATGACACTCGCCCTGACCACGGTGATCACCGCACTGCAACGGCTGACCCAGAAGGGCGTCGTCAACCGTCTTCCCGGTCCGACGTCCCGGCTCTGGCTGTTCGAAGCGGCGCAGACACCGTCCGAACGCGCAGTCACCTCGATGACCTCCGCCCTCGCGGACGCACCGGATCGAGAAGCCGTGCTGATGCAGTTCACCGGCTCCCTCGACGACGACGACCTCTCGATCCTCCGCAAGGCGCTCGGCAAGTAGCCCCGTGGTCGTCGTCTTCGCGCTGCTCGGCTCCGCCGTCCTCGTGACGGCGGCCGCCCCCCTCGTTCTCGCACGAGGATCCTGGCGCGTACGGCACCCCCGCGTGGCGATCGCCCTCTGGCTCGCGGCCTTCGCCGCCGGAGCTCTGTCGTTGCTCGGCAGCGTGGCGACCGCAGCGGTGATCGTCATGGCGAACCTCCACACCTCCTGGCTCGGCGCCTACGCCCCCACCATCGCGTCCCTCTTCGTCTGGGTGGGCCTCGGCGGGGTGGGAGCGCTCGTCGCACTGGCGGTCACCCGCTCCGAGCCGCTGTCGGAGGCGCAGCGCAGCACCGACAGCGCGGCGATCCTGCTGGCCGCGCGCGCCCGCTACCGGGTGGAGTGCGTCGGCCGGCAGCACGTGACGTATGTGCGCGAGGACAGACTGTTGGCCTGCTGCACCGCGGACGGCCGCATCCTGATCTCGTCCGCAGTCGAAGACGCTCTTCCGCGCGAGGAGGTGCGCGCGATCGTCGAGCACGAGCGATCGCACCTCCGCCGTCGCCACGCACGGGTGCTCCAGCTCGCGCGGCTCAACGCGGCCTGCTTCCCGCTGCTGCCATCCGCGCGCGAGTTCGCGCGCACGGTCAGCCTCCTCACCGAGCTCGTCGCCGACGACGACGCGGCTCGCGTGTGCGGACGCGCCGTGCTGTGCAACGCACTCAGCCGCCTCGGAACCGCGACAGGCGACACAGGGATGCTGCTGCGGGCCGAGCGCCTCGCCGCCGTGCCCGTCTTCGGTCACGCCGATAAGCGCAAGCTGTCCGCGGTCAGCGTCGTCATCCGCTGATCCGGCGTACCGGTCGCACGGACACGCCGTCGATCAGCCTCCGAACGACCGCAGCCGCAGGCTGTTCGCCACGACCAGGGTGGAGGACAGCGCCATCGCCGCCGCCGCGATCAGCGGGTTGAGCAGACCGGCCGCCGCCAGTGGGATCGCGGCGACGTTGTAGCCGAATGCCCAGATCAGGTTCATCCGGATGGTGCGCAGCGTCGCCCGCGACAGCCGGACGGCGTCCGGCACGGCCATCAGGTCGTCGCGCACGATGATGACGTCGGCCGACTTGAGTGCGATGTCGGTGCCCTGGACCACGGCGAGCCCGAGCCGGGCGGTGGCGAGCGCGGCGGAGTCGTTCACCCCGTCGCCGACCATCGCGACCCGGCGCCCCGCCTGCTGCAGCTCGTCGACGATCGACGCCTTCCGCTCGGGCAGTACTCCGGCGATCACCTCATCGACGCCGATCGCGGCCCCCACGGGCTCCGCGACGGCCGGCGTGTCGCCCGAGAGCAGGACGGTCCTCAGCCCGAGCCTCCGCAGTTCGGCGACGGCCGGCGCCGCCGACGCGCGCACGGTGTCCTCGACCGCCAGCACGGCGACGGCGCTGCCGCCGACGGCCAGGACGACGGGGGTGTGGGCGGCAGCCGCGTGACGGTCGACCGCAGCGGTGAGCGCCGGAGGCAATGCGATACCGGACTCCTCGACGAGCCGGGGGCTGCCGATGAGGGCGGCCTCTCCCCCCACGACGCCCTCCGCGCCGAGACCGGCTCGCGCTGTGAAGCCGCTGACGTCGGGCAGATCGGCCACGAGGGTGCAGGCGTGGTCCACGACGGCGCGGGCGATGGGGTGCTCGGAGGCGGCCTCCAACGCTGCGGCGATCCGTACCGCGTCGAGTTCGTCACGTTCGAACACCTCGACGGCGACCACGCGCATCCGTCCCTCCGTGACAGTGCCGGTCTTGTCGAGCACGACGGTGTCGATCGCGCCGGACGCCTCGAGGGCGTCGGGACCCTTGATGAGGATGCCGAGCTGGCTTCCCCGGCCGACGCCGACCATCAGCGCGGTCGGAGTGGCGAGCCCGAGTGCGCACGGGCAGGCGATGATGAGGACCGCGACCCCGTTCGTGATCGCGGTGTTGAAGGTCGCGCCCCCGACCAGCCAACCGGCGAAGACCAGGACGGCGAGGCCGATCACGGTCGGGACGAACACCGCCGTGACCCGGTCGACGTAGCGCTGGACCGAGGCCTTGCGTCGCTGCGCGTCCTCGGCCAGGGCGGCCATCTGCGCCAGCCGCGAGCGAGCGCCGACGGCGTCCGCGCGCACGAAGAGCCGACCGGAGAGGTTGAGGGTGCCGCCGATGACCGCGTCGCCTGCGCCGACCTCCGCCGGGACCGACTCCCCCGTCATGGCGGAGGTGTCGACGGTCGACGCGCCGTCGATGACGGTGCCGTCGGCTGCGATCCGCTCTCCCGGCCGCACGACGACAGTGTCTCCGGTTCGCAGCTGACCGATCGGCACCGTACGCTCACGCCCCTCTGGGTAGAGGACCGTGGCTTCACGCGCCGCGAGGTCGCCGATCGCCTCCAGCACGTCGGCCGCACGACGGCGCGACCGACTCTCGAAGTAGCGCCCGCCGAGCTGGAAGGTCACCATTCCCGCGGCCACATCCAGATAGATCGAGTCCGCCCCCGCCGGAGTGCGGCCGAAGCCGAGCCAATAGCCGGGCTGATCGGAGGGCGCGACGAGGAGCGTCCACAGCGCCCAGCCGAACGACACGACGACACCGAGCGAGACGAGCGTGTCCATGCTCAGTGTGCCGTGGCGCAGGCCTCGCAGGGTCGCCCGGTGGAACGGCCAGGCCGCCCAGGTCACGATCGGCAACGCGAGCAGCACGCACAGGGCCTGCCAGCCGGGGAAGCGCCAGGCCGGAACGAGTGCGAGCAGGATGGTGAGGTCGCACAGGGGGATGGCCAACAGGGCCGACACCGCGAGCCGTCGGCGCAGCGACGACGTGCGCATTTCGGCGGCGCGGGTGCTCCAGGCGTCGTCGCCGGGGACGTGGACGGCGGCCGTGTAGCCGGCGCGTTCGACCGCCGCGATCGCTGCGGCGGCATCGCGCTCGCCCAGCCCGCTCACGACGGCGCGCTCGGTGGCGAAGTTGACGGAGGCGGTGACCCCGTCGATCTTGTTGAGCTTGCGCTCGACCGCGTTCGCGCACGCGGTGCAGGTCATGCCACCGATGTCCAGCTCGAGGCGGTCCTCGACGGCGAGCGGAGTGGTCGTGGTCATCGCGGCTCCTCAGCGGGTGCGGGGACGGGGGAAGCGGCGGAGGTCGTGGAGGTCGTCGCTGCGGCAGGCGGCTTGCGCTCGGCCAGCTTCGCGAGCATCTGGTTGTACGCCTCGTAGCTGTCGTCGAGCCCGGCGTCCAGGTGCCGGTCGGTGCGGGCGGCGACGCGCGCGTCGGCCCGCGCCCACTGGGTGACGAGCGCGAGCACCACGATCACGAGCGGCACCTCCCCCGCGGACCAGGCGATGCCTCCGGCGACGTATTGATCGTTGTGGAGGCTGCCGATCCACGACACGTCGAGGTACTTGTAATACGTGCCGGCGAGCAAAGTCGTGCTCGTCATGACGATGACGCCGAAGAACGCGTGGAACGGCATGGCCGCCAGCACCAGGCCGAGCTTCCCGAGATGCGGGAGGGGCCGCGGCGGGGCGTCGACACCGATCACCAGGGCGTAGAAGATGTACCCGATGAGCAGGTAGTGGACGGTCATCGCCTGGTGCGCCCAGTGGTAGCGCATCGCCCAGTCGAAGAACGGCGTCATGTAGATCGCGTAGTACGAACCGACGAAGATGACGAGCGCGTAGAGCGGGTTGAAGGCCAACCGCGTCGCGCCCGAGTGGAGGGCCGTGGTGAGCCATTCGTGCGGGCCGGCGAGGTCGTCCTTGCGATGCGCCGTCGTCGCACGGAGGAAGAGCGTGACCGGACCGCCGAGCACGAGGAGGAGGGGGCCCAGCATGTTGAGGCTCATGTGCAGGCCCATGTGCACCGCGAAGGAGGCGGACGAGTAGGGACCGATTCCGCTGGAGGTGGTGATGACCACGCTCACCCAGCCCAGGACCCAGGTGATCGTGCGCCCGACCGGCCACGCGTCTCCGCGCCTGCGGAGCGCGCGCACTCCCCGGAGGTAGACCACCGTCCCGACGACCGAGATGACCAGGAACAGGATGTTGACACGGCCGTCGAGGAAGAGCGAGACCGGCGTCATCGGGGTGTCGACGTCGTAGCCCAGGAACAGCTGCTGCGTCGAGGTCGGCACGAAGTAGACCGGCGGGGGGATGCGGAGCATCGCGCCCGTGATGCCCAGCACGGTCGCGCAGGAGATCAGCAGCGCGACCAGCTGCCCGCGACGAAGCCCCGTGCGGAGGGCGCGCGGCACCACGAACGCGCCGAGCACGAACGCCGTCGGGACGAGCATGCGCACGATGAACAGGATCCCCGTCGCACTCGTCAACGGCTCTCCTGCGCTCTGCACGTAATAGAGGACGCCATCGGCCCCGAGCGCGATGGCCCAGCACCAGAGCACGAGCGTTCGGAACCGCGCCGCGGTGCGCGGACCCGGAGGACCGACTCTCGACCAACGGGCGAGCATCGTCACCGTCGCGCCGAGGAGGATCCCGGCGGCCGGAGTGCCGAAGATCGCGACATCGCCGGCGAAATCATGGTTGGGACCCACGAGCACCTGCCCGACCATGACGGGCGACAGTATCCCGAGCGCGCTCACCGCGGCGAGCACGACGGCGGAGATCCAGCCGTGGATCGTATTGGCGGCGATCAGCACCACGAGCGCGCAGACGGCGGAGACGATCCACGCCCCGGGAAGATAGCTGGCGGTAACCAGGTAGCCGAACGCGCCGGGCTCGAGCAGGGTCGAGAGGCCGCGTCCGCTCGCGTCGGCAGCATCCACCGGGATCAGCAGGACGCTCCCCGCGAGCCACACTGTCGCGCCGATCCGGGTGACCGCCAGGTCGCGGCCGTTGTCGATCCGGTCCCGGGATCTGCGCGCGACGACGAAGGCGACGACGACCAGGCTGCCGAGAGTGACCGCCGTCGCCGAATCCGTGACGAGGCGCAGCAGCGCGCTGGCGTAGGAGGTCGGAAGTCCGGGGTACTCCCGGCTCAGCCAGTCGTACGGCGTACTGCCGAGCACAGCGACCGTGACGACGACGATGACCAGCGGAATACCGGCGATCGCCCAGAGCAGGAGGGGATGCCGGACGACCTGACGGAGCGGCGCGTCAGCCATGCGCCAGTTCGTATCCCGCTTCCTCGACGGCCTCGCGGACGCTGCGCTCGTCGATGGCGGCCGAGCTCACCACGACGAGCGTCGCCGCGGCGGCATCGGCGCGCGCAGACTCCACGCCCGGGATGAGCGAAACCTCGCCCTGCACGCGTCGCTCGCAGTGATCGCAGGTCATTCCGACGACCTGGTAGCTGGTCTCCATCACGTTCCCTTCCGATGTCCGTGACGATTCTACATCTTGTCGAATGGGTGGTCATCCCGACCAGACGCGATACGTCGCCGACGTGGCGTAGCGTTCACCACCGCCCAGGTCGATGGAGAGCTGCACCGTCCAGTCGCCTGCGACCGGGGCGATCGCATGAGCGACCCAGGCTCTTGTCGCGCTCCGTTCGAAATGGAGCGCGACTCCGGCCACGGTCGTGGTTCCGAGCGTGCCGGTCATCCCGTGTGCGGACACCGGAGAGCCCGACGGACCTTCGAGGGTGACGGTGATCGTCTGCGGGCCGGCGTGCGTGGAGTCGATGGCGATCTGCGCGGTGCCGCTTCCCGCGGCAGCGGTGAGCGTGGTCGGCGGGCCGTAGGTCGTCCGCGCGGGAGGCAGGGCGACGAGGACGGTGGTCACGACGACGACCGCGAGAGTGACGGCCGCCTCGGCCGAGACGATGATGCGGACGCGTCGCCGCTCGACGGGGCCCTGTGGCGGCTCGAGCCGAACCAGCAGACGGTTGGATGCGAAGGCGGCGGCGAGTGCCACGGCGACGAGCGCCAGTTTGAGCAGCAGTGTCACTCCGTAGGATGTCGAGGTCAGCGACTGCAGCGGGTCGAGCTGTCGCCAGGCCTGGTATTCGCCCGTGACCAGGAGCAGGGCGACGGCGGCGAAAGCCGCGATCGACCAGCGGCGCAGCCGTGCGAGATCGAGGGCGTCTCCCTCCAGCCGCGGCACCACCAGGGCGGCGAGAACGAGGAGGCCCCCTCCCAGACCGCCATCGCCGTCAGGTGGATGGTGGTGACAGGGACCGCGAGCCATGCGTCCGAACCCGCCGCAGCGTGCCCGTCCACCGCCACGGAGCAGAGCACCGCGACGGCGAGCACGGCAGCCGCAGCACGGGCGAGCGGGCCGCCGCGGCGTGGGCGCACGACCCACGGAAGGGCGATCAGCAGCAGGGCCAGTCGCACCAGCCCGGCGATTCCACCGATCTCTGCGAGCGCCGTGCCGATGCCGTCGAAGCGGAGGACGCCGCCCCATCCGCTGCCGTCGGCGGCCGGACCGGCGAGCACCGACCGCAGCAGGGTTCCCCCGGTCAGCAGCGACCAGCCGAGCCAGCGCAGGGCCAGCGCGCCGCGCCGCCCTCCGGCGGCCGGCCAGAGCACCGAGCGGGCGAACGCCACGCCGATGAGCAGGACGATACCGGCGTAGACGAGACCCTGCGCGGCCTCCGACACCACCTGTACGGGATCGAGCGGCGCCTGCGCCGTCACGGGAGCGGTCGACGGGTCGGCGTTGAGCCCGAACCGGATCGCACCGGTGACCACATGACCGTCGGCCGAGACCACGCGGTAGCTGACCGTGTACGCTCCGTCGGCCAGGCCCTTCTCGAGCGGGACGACGACCGTCTTGCCGCCGCCCGTCAGGTGGGCGGCGCCGGCGTCCACGCGCGTGCCGTGATCCGAGAGTGAAGCGGTGGCATTCTCGGGAAGCTGAACCGACTCGTCGAAGGTGAATGTGACCTGCCCCGGCGCTGCGGCGATCCTCGATCCGTCGACCGGGTCGCTGGATTCGAGAACGGCATGCGCCGCCGCCGGGGTGGCGACGACGAGCAGCTGCCAGAGCAGGAAGAGTGTGACCGCGACGGCGGAGGCGACCGGTATGAGCCGGCCGCCTCCCCGTCGGAGTCCCAGGTGGACCGAGGTCACTTGATCTCGGCTGCCTTTCCGCGGCTGCCGCGCACCAGTGCGACGATCGCGAGAATCAGGGCGAGCACGCCGGCGATGAGCCCGGCGATCCCGAGCCCCGTCCCTGAACCGTCGCCCGAGGACGATGACATGTCCATGCCGCCCATGGTCATCGGTGTCGCCGTGGAGGTACTGTCCGAACCGCCGGAGGTCGCCGGGGTCACGGCGAGGGTCGGCGCGGGGTGCTCGGGCTCGGCGCTGCCCTGCTGGGTCTCGTTCCAGTCCACCACCGAACCGTCGCTGTAGGTCTGTGCGGCGGGGAAGGTCAGCTCCTTCACCTCGGGGATGGGACCGACCGAGACGGCGAACGTGTCGAACTCGCCCGGCTTGATCCCGGCGCCGGCAGTCGCGGTCCAGGTCACCGAGGAGATGTAGGTGTCGATGGTGTTGCCGTCGTCGTCCTTCTCCGGCTTCGCCAGCTTGTCCGTGGCGACCTCCGCGGTCCAGCCGGCCTTCGGCTGAGTCGAGACCGTGATGATCGGCATGTCCTTCGGGAAGGTCACCTGCAGCTTGACGGTGGAGGCCGTGGCCGACTCGGTCGGGACGCGGAAGGTGAGCACACCGTACCCGCCTGCGGTGACCGGGCCGTCCACGTGGACGTGCGCGGAGGCCGGACCGGCGACGGCCAAGACGAGAGCGGCGGCCGCCGCCGCGGCGAGGGTGCCGATGACGCCGATGCGGCGTCGGCGAGGTGCTGCCATTGCGGTTCCTTTCGGTGGGGATGGAGCGGGATTCACGACATGACGAAGAAGGACACGCCCATCCCGATCGCCATGACGAAGTTCAGCAGGGTCTGCACGATGGGCGACAGCGGCTCGGTGCCGCGGGACGAGCCCGGAGCAGACGTCAGCTCGACGAGGAACCACACAGTCGCGACGGCGAACAGCAACACGAAGGCGAGAGTGATGACGACGGCCCAGACCGGTTGCTGCCAGAGATCGGTCATCGACGCGCCCGATGCCATCCCCGCCATGTCACCGCCGTGCATGTGCATCCCGGGGCCGGAGGTCGATCCGCCCATCATGAGCGTCATCAACGCGCTCATCCACACCATCGCCGCCATCATCGCCGCGTGATACGACAGCAGGAGCGGGCCGCTGTGGTGTCCGCCCGTCTCCGGGCCGGCGTGAACGCGCGGACGGAAGACCGCGAGCCCGGCATACCATACGGCCGCCACGGTGAAGACGACGATCTGGAGCAACGGAGGAACGGCGGTCGACCACGCCCACGGCATGATCGCCATCGACAGGCTCATGAGGACATGGGCGAGATACGACCCGCGATCGGCCCGGCTGCGTGAGCGCACGAGCGCCACGAGCGCGACCGCCCCGGTGACGGTGAACCACGCGGTGAACGTCCACGCGAGGGCAGGGTCGGGAATCACCAGCTCACTCTACATGATGTAGAGACACGGTTCACCTCCTCCGAAATCAGGTCGCCATGAACGCGCGTCGATAGGCGCGCGGGGACGTGCCGGTGACGCGCCGGAAGTGCTCGCGCAGGTTGGCGGCGCTGCCGAGCCCGCTCGCGCGTGCGATGTCGTCGATGCTCGCGTTCGTCGTCTCCAACAGTTCGCGGGCGCGATCGACACGCACTCCGTTGAGCCACTTGATCGGTGTCGAGCCCATCTCGGCGACGAATCGCCGGGCGAAGGTGCGCGCCGACAGCCGAGAATGACGAGCGAGGTCCGCCACGGTCACTACGTCGTCGAGACGCCCCAGCGCCCACTCCACCGTCGCGGCGAGATTCGCAGAAGCCGGAGTCGTGGGGGGCCTGCGGATGAATTGGGTCTGCCCGCCTTCTCGCGACGGTGCCGCCACCATCCGTCGCGCCACCGAGTTGGCGACGGCGGCGCCGCGATCGGCCCGCAACAGGTGGAGGCAGAGATCGATCCCGCTCGCGACGCCCGCGGACGTGACCACGCGACCCTCGTCCACATAGAGAGCATCGGGATCGACACTGACCGCAGGGTACCGCCGGACCAGTTCATCGGTGAACTCCCAATGCGTGGTCGCCCTCCGCCCATCCAGCAGGCCGGCCTCGGCAAGCGCGAACGCACCCGTGCAGATGGAGACGATGCGAGCCCCACCGCGATGGGCGGCGCGGAGCGCGTCGATGACGTCGGCCGGCAGGCCGTCGGGGAATCCACTGAACGCCGGAACGATCACCGTGTCTGCGGCGTCGAGCGCCTCCAGGCCGGAGGGTGCCACGAGAGGCCATCCATTGTGCGTCTCGACCGGACCGGGAGCGCGCCCGCAGAGCGTGACCTCGTAGCCGAGCCCCGGCTGGTCGAAGACATGGAACGGCATCCCCACCCTCGCAATCAGCTGGCGACGACTCCACGACGCAAACCTGCCCGGACCGCTCTTCCTCACCTCCCTCATCCCCTACGCAGGGACCCCGATCGTGATGATCCTGAACCTGCTGCCACCCAAGACCGAAGGCCGCCGATTCGACCGACCCACCAACCGATAACGTCGTCCAGCTCTTAAGCCCATAGCACTCCCCCGCGGCCTGGAACAGGACCTATCGGTAGGTGGAGTGGCGGAGGACGCCGGCGAGGAGACCGGCGCTCGATGGTTCGCCCGAGCGCGGTCAGCGCGCCGTCGTCTCCTGCGGTGTTGGCGATGGGGTTGTGACTGCCCCGATGGTCCAGGACCGACGATCTTGGTCCCAGTACATCCACCACCTGCAGGGATCGGAGCCTTTGAGGTCGCTGTAGGCGATGACGAGCACGGCTTGGGGGCCGTTAGGTTCATCCAAGCTGGTGTGACTCGCGTGCCCGTCCAGGTAAGCGCAGGCGGCCATGACGGCGGTCACGTCGTCTGCGCGTGATCCGGGGACGAGCTTCTCGACGGAACCACTGTTGCCGGACTCGAGCGCCCGGAGCAGCTTGGGCACAAGCTGTGAAGCACTGTCTTGTGGAGGCGCGCCGCCGGTATCAATGTTCGAGGAGGTGCAGCCCGCCAAAGCGAGAAGGAGACCCATCACCGCGGTGACGCGGAGGACTCGGGCCTTGGCGGGCTGCATCGTGGCACTCCTTAGTAGCTGGTGCGCAGGTGCATGTCAGCAACATACGCGTGCGGATTAGCCACGATATAGGCCGAGTATGCCTGGTTGTAGTGGTTGGCCGAGTGCTGGGTGAAGTACGGGCTGCCGCTGGAGTCGACGTAGGTGACGATCGTGGTGTGGTTGTACTTGAAGGTGGTGGTCTGGTCCCAGATCCAGAAGGCGATATCGCCGGCCTTCCACTTGGGGGTGGCGACGTCCGCGTAGAACCGCGGCGAGTAATGGCCGCCGAAATCAGCGAGCTGCTGCGCGTTCTCCCACGGGTAGCTCTGTTGCGCGGGGGCGACCCCTCCCCCATCGCTGTACCACCACTGGTCGGGCTGGTTGTAGTTCCCCGTGTGCACCATCGTCCATCCGCCAGCGAAGAGCGCCTGCGAAGCGAAATCGGTGCAATCGTCGTCGGGCAGACCCTTGTAGTAGGGGTTCCACTGCTGCCAGTACTTCGACGCATACTGCACGACTCCCGCGGGATTCACGGTCGTGGTGGCCGCGGCCAAGGGCGTCACAGCCGCCGAGGCCGCAGTTCCGACCAAGGCGTCGGGGACTTTCTTGCTGTCGCGAGTGATTCCATGCTTCACAGCCTGGTCAATGCGCGCGGCCGTTGCAGGGTCCGACCACGCGGCGACCGTCCCAGCCGACGGGACAGCTGTCTCCGGCTGATCGTTGGGCGAGCCCAGCGATGAGATCGTGTCCACTTTCCAGGCACCTCCCTCCTGGCTCAAGGTGACGGCTTGATCCCACTGGTAGGCGTAATCAGGCCGTGCTGCTCCCGTCGCGTCGGGAGTTCGCTTCATCGTCGTGACCTCATCCACCGTTGCGGACGCGGTCGCTCCCGTCACCTGCAGCGCTGTGATGGTAATGACCGAACTCGAGCTCGTGAAAGCTTCACCGTACTTAGCGAGCTCGTTCCGCTGCGAGCTCAACGCTGTGTCATCGAGAGCGACCTGTTGGGCGTGAGCAGACGACGCGAATGCCTTCGTCGCGGGCACAGCCGCCCTCCCACTCGGCGCCACCGTCATCTGGTTACGGTGCGTGATGTCCGCAGTGATTACCGACCGAATCTCAGCAGCCGTCGCAGCGGAAACCACCGGCGTAGGCGTCTGCGTGGCCGCTGAGGCCGGCGCGAATCCGAGCATCGGTACAACGACCGCCATAGCCGCCGATGCGGCCCCCAAGAACGTACGAGATCTCACTAGTCCCCCTAGCTTTCGCCCCGCACCTGCGCGAGGTCCCCATCCGCCAGCAAAACGCACGATAGAGACCGCTGTCCACCTTCGTGTGGGACTTCGCAGAAGGGGTTCTCCACCCTCATAACGAGCTCTCCGCCGCGGGCGAGAACTACGAAACCCTACAGATCTCCTTCCAGATCGAAGGCCCCTCGATCCAGTTCCCCTCCCGCGCTCCCTCACTGGCATCAGCTGGTGCGGGCCGCGACCATGGAACCATGAAGGGCACAGCGCGTATCGAGATCGCCACGGCCAACGAGGCGGGCGCGCTCCTCCACCTCGACGCGGACACCCTCGGCGACCTCCTGCGCGCTCATCCTTATCGACGTCGACTACGGCAGCAACCCCGACCCCGCACTACCGGCGCTCGGCCGCTGACTCCAGAGCCCGCGATCACATAACGGCCCCTACCAGGAAGCCAGTACTCAGGCGTTCCCTGCGAGATAGGGCGCCTGATTCGCGGCGCCTGAGAACGGCATCGTCCAGTTCTCGGGAAGGTAGTGCTCCCCCGCCGCCTGGAACAGGACCTGGTTACCGACATCGTCCGGGTCGTCGAACAACACCTGGACGTCGTCGTCCTCGAACAGCAGCCCGCCGAGCTCGTCGCGCCACCCCGGATCGAGCCGTATCCCGTTGTCGTCGACGACGACCTGGACCTGCCCGATCAGCAGCCAGAGCGCGATCTCCTCGAGCACCGACACCGGATGCGCCCACTCCCCCGTCAGGCGCGCCGTGACCGCCCCAGCGGCCACGACCAGCTGCCGGACGAAGTGCGGCGTGTAGTGGGCCGCGAAGCGTCGCGGAAGGCCGCCACACACCGGCTCCTGCTCCCAGCCCCACGCTCGCCCCGCAGCGACGGCGGCGACGGCCCGGCCCTGCTCCTCGAACAACTCCTCCACCAGCTGCGACGCCGCCACCCACAGGGCGCCCTGCAGCAGCGCGAACTGCTTCAACTCCCGCCGACGAGTCAGCTCGTCGAGCTCTCCATACGAAGCCGCCTCAGCATGCACCTCCGCCAACAGTCGGGCGACACCCTGACACCGCTCCCCCAGCCGCCGCAGCTCTTTCTCGGTCACCACGCGTGCACCTCCGTTATCGAGCGCTAGGGAGACACCCCGTTACTTACAGACTTACGAAGTGCCGTTTCATCATCGCCCCTAAGCTGGTCAAGGTGTGGGATGAGGAGGTCTATCGCGATCCGGATGAGTGTGTTCTCGGTAATTCGCTCACCGCCTGGCACGCTCTTCGCACGATTGAGCTTGCGCGCGTACTCGGTGAGAGTCTCGTACTGGTCCTCTCGAAGTCGCGTTTCCTTCCGGACGAACTCCAGATAGGAGACCCTGCTGCGTTCATCCGGCGGGATGGCCGACTCAACTTTGGGAGTGACCGTTGCGCTGCCCGATTGAGACTGGGCGCTCCCCCGCGCGCTTTGTTTCGCCGGCTTTCGATCAGTGACCGGTGGTGATGCGGGCGCGTCTGGTATGCCTGGTGCCGGCGAAACAACATCCTCAGTGTCGATTTTGCCGAGGAGGCTCGAGAGGTCAGCGCGCGCCATCAGTTGACTCCCGCCGATACGGGGGCATTCGCCCAGATGGACTGCAGCTCGAGCGCCACAGCGTTGTAGTCGAAGATCGCAGCACGATTCTCACGGGTGTCATTGAAGTCGGTCACCACACGCCCCTTGATGGACGCATCAATAACGCTCGCAGACTTGCGCACATGATTTCGGAATCGCTTGAGCGGCACGCTATCGACGATGCTCTCCCAATCGTCCAGGTGCGAGTCCCCTCGGCGACGGTCGATGTTGTTGAGCAGCACTCGATAGTCCAGCCCACGGGGCTCGACGAGAGACTTGACCGTTCGAACCAGAGGCTGCACAGCCAACGGTTCAGGCGCGAGCGGGAGGATCACGAAGTCGGCGGAGTCAAGGACGGCAGAGAGAGTCGCCGTCGCTTCGAGGTTGCCTGGCGTGTCAACCATGACGAGGTCGTACGGGAGCTCCCGGAGACGAGAGAGGTTTGCCGGATCGACGTCCGGTGCGAAGTCGAACGGCAGGTCCTCCCCCGCGTTCTCAGCCCACCAAGTGGTGGATCGTTGGGCATCAGCATCGACAACGAGCACACGGCTCCCGCCTTTCGCGAGGACCGCCGATAGGTTTATGACGCTCGTCGTCTTTCCGATGCCGCCCTTTTGTCCAGCTGCAGCAACGATTCTCATGCCCGTATCCAATCTGTATGTCTGGTAATTACAGAGTTCCGCTGGCGGCGTGTCGCGAATCTGTAAGTACGCAACTCCGCGAGTCACGAACTTCCGAACGTCGTAAGTATCGAACTCCGTTACTTACAGACGCACGTAGTTTGTATGTCTGTATCTTCGTCACTTCGTGCGTCTGTAACTCTGTTCCTTACAAGCTTAACATAGTTACAGAGTTCGCTACATACAGACTTTCTGACTCCCAGAGTTACGAAGTTAGTGACTTACAGACTGGGGGAGTTGCAACCTCCAGAACAGCAACACCCCTTCCAGCGTCCGGACTAGGCCGTGTTGCTAAAGAGCGTCGTGCGATCGAGATGGCCGGTTGACTCGGCTCCAAGATGTGCGCATACTTATGCGCATGGCTACTCGGAACGTGTATGTGTCTGCTGACGATGCGGCGCTATTCGACCGGGCGGCGGAACTTGCCGGGGGGCTCTCTGCCGCAGTGGCTTCAGGCCTGCGGTTGTTCGTCGCAGCACGAGAGCAGGAGCGAGGAGCGGAGAAGATGGGCGAAGTCGAAGTCGACGTCAGCGATGGCCCGGTGATCACGGTGAAGCGTTTTACGGGGCGTCAGCTCTTGCGGTTCGAGAGTCAGGACGGTTCGCGCTCGATCACCTACCGCGTGTATGCGACCTCCGGAGGACAGATCGCGGTCTACCAGCGCGAGGGTCCGAACTGGCGACTCTTCATCTCACCACACGAGGACGCCCCCGTATGGAACAACCCAAGGACGTGGTCGGAAGACTGGTGGCGGTCAGGTCAACGATCTCTGTCGGTCTTCCCCGATACTGCGGCGATGGCGAACGAGTTACCGCCAGAGCTGGTCCAAGCCACGATGACAGCGCTCACGGTCCCCGACGTCGAGGACCTCGACATCTGAAGGTCCGACCTCGCGCTCGTCAGGTCGTGAGCGTCCCTACCCAGTGGAGGGTGGCGGCGAGGCAGAGCCCGGCATAGTAGTTGCGGGCGGTCTTGTCTGAGCGCATCGCGATCCCGCGCCATTGCTTGAGCTTGTTGAAGCACCGCTCGACGACGTTGCGGCCGCGATAGCGGGCCCGCTGCTGCTCACCGAAGTCGATCGGCCGCCCGCGCCGCTTGCGTCGGTGCGTGATCTGATCGTCGCGCTCGGGGATCGTCGCGGCGATCCCTCGTTCCCGCAACCAAGCCCGGTTCGCCTTCGAAGGGTAGCCCTTGTCCGCGAGCACTCGGTCCGGGAGTGAGCGTGGTCTGCCGCGGGCACCGGGGACGCGGATCTCGCTGAGCGTCGCGGTCAGCATGCTCGTATCCGCCGTCTGCCCTGACGTGAGAACGAACGCCAGCGCGCGGCCCTTCCCGTCGCAGACGAGGTGGCTCTTGGTCGTCAGACCGCCGCGGGAGCGACCGATCGCGTGATCGGGCGGCTCGTCACCAAACTTCTTGTAGTTCGATGTAGCCCCCCGTGGCGCGTGGCAGGGTCGCTCCGTGCTGGTGCACGCGCACGATCGTGGAATCGATCGACGCGACCCAGTCCAAATCTCCGGACCGCTGCGCGAGCGACTGCGTCTTCTCCAACACCCGCGCCCACACACCCTGCCCGGACCACCGGTTGAAGTTCTTGTAGATCGTGTTCCAGTTCCCGAACCGCTCCGGCACATCCCTCCACGGCGCCCCGGTCCGGAACCGCCACGCCGTCGCCTCGACCACCGTACGCCGATCCACCGGCGGCCGACCCGTCGACTTCACCGATGGGAACAACGGACCGATCACCGCCCACGCCTCATCCGAGATCACATCACGCGACACGGGTCCAAGACTCACCCCAACGCACCCAAATGCGTTTAGCAACACGCCCTAGGCCCGCCTGACCGGTACAACTGCATCCAAGACCATGCGCACTTCTCACTGATACCAACGGTTCGAGCCGCTTTGCGGTGCCCCAGACCGTCATCAAGTAGGCGAGCAAAGTGCAGACGCATTTCGTTCGAGTGAGCCAAGAGAGACCTCCACATCAGCTATGGGTGTCCAACGATTGGGGCGCACTTCACCCGGCCCCCTCGCGCTCCCCCATGGCCTCCCTGCGGTCGGCGCCGTCGACGGAGCGCCGGCGGCGGAGCTCGCTGCGCTCGCACCTCTTGTTGCCATTTCCGCCTGACGAGCTTATTCACCTCACCCTCACCGCCGACCCGGCGCTTGCAGCGCCCGACCGCACATGAAATCTCAGCCGACGCGGTCGCTACGCTCCCTGATTTCGCCGGCAGAGATTTCACGTCCGCCCGGGTACCCGGCCCGGCGGTGAGGGTGAGCTGAAACGGCGCGATGCGCCGGAAATGGCAAAACAACGATGAGGGAGAACCACCATGCCCACCAAGCCACCGACACGTCCCAAGAACGGCGCGACCTACTACGCGCCGTGCTCACTCGCCTCCAACAGGCCACTCCTTTTCGGGCAGTTCCACGGCGTGATCGTGGACGACCCCTCCCAGGGGGCAGCCGTCGTTTACACCACGCGCGAAGCCGCCGACCAGGCTCTCGCCGACCGCGACCAGTGGGCCGAGCAGAACGTCGGGCAGGCCCGTGTTTCTCGGCTGATCTTCGACGGCGGGTGGTTCCGCTTCGCCGACCAGGCCGAAGCCGTCGCCCACCGCGCCGCCGCCGACCAGGCCCGCGCCGCCGCCACCGGCGCGGACGCCCGCTAGAACCGACCAGACCAGCACGAAGGAACACACACCATGACCCAGACCACCATCGCCGCTCACCCCGCGGCCGCAGTCCGTGACACCCACGCGGAGTTCGCCGCGATCATCGCCGCCGAGAACTACCGTGTCCGCCTCACCGCACACCAGGCGCACACCGCACAGGTCGGCGCCCGCTACCACCGCGCTTACCGGGTGCTGGGGGGCGTGTTCGGGATCCTCGCAACGGCCACCCTCGGCCTGTTCATCGCGTTCGCGATCACCAAGAACGACGCAGCGGCAACCGCCGCGTACGCGGCCGCGATCGCCGCGATCGTGTTCTTCCTCGCCCCGTGCCTGCTCGCTGCCGTCGAACTGCACCAGGTGCAGAGCGTGCCCGGCCCGCGCCGCACCCGCTGACCCGTACACGCGAAAGGTCCGGGACCGAAGCATTCGTACTGCCTCGGTTCCGGACCGGCTTCTCACCCTATCCGGAAGGACACATCACATGGCCGAGTTGACCATCACCCACACCCACGCCGAAGGCACCATCGTCCACGGCACGTCCCGCGACGACGGTACCGGCACCACCCTCAAGCAGCACGGCTACCGGTGGGGCCGCAGCATCACCGCCTGGTACAAGCCCCACACCCGCGACCGGCTCCCCGACACCTACCGGATCGAGGGCGTCGCGGCCGCGCTCCGCACCGCCGGACACAACGTGGAGCTCGACATCGATCACAGCTTCCGCACCGCCGCCGACGTCGAGGCCGACAAGGCCGCCCGGGCAACCGACCGCGCCGACGCCCTCGACGCCAAGGCCGACCGGAAGGCCGACGCCGCCACCCGGGTGGATGCCATGCACGAGCGCGCCGTGGCGGCGCTGCCCGAAGGCGGCGAACCCATCAAGGTCGGCCACCACTCCGAGCGCCGCCACCGGAACGCGATCGACAAGGCATGGCGGGCGCTCGGTGCGAGCGTGCAGGCCGACAAGGCCGCCACCGAAGCCGCCCGCCGTGCGCGGATCGCGGCCGACGCCACCGACCGCCGCAACGCCCCCGTGACTGTCGCGAACCGCATCGACAAGCTCGCCGCCGACATTCGCGACTACACGCGCAAGCTCGACGGGCACACCCGCCACCCCCGCAGCCCCTACCGCGAGACCATCCCCGCCGCCACCGGCGACTACCGCGACCGGCTCACCAGGATGCGCGCCGAAGCCGAAAACCAGCATGCCTACTGGACCGCGGTCCGCGCCCAGCAGATCGCGGACGGCCTCACCACCGACGCCAGCCGCAACACCATCAAGGTCGGCGACCTCGTCCGCATCAAGGGCCGCGACTGGGAGGCCGTGACCAAGACCAACGCCAAGACCCTCGACGTGCAATCCCGGCACATGCCCTTCCCGATCCGGTACACCTATGGCGAAGTCACGGCCCACAAGAGCACCCACGCGGTCTAACCGCCCGACCCGGCTACAGATCCAACTGATCTGTAGCCGGCGGCAGCCTCGGTTTCGATGGTCTCTGAGGGCCTGTTTGGTAGAATGGAGAGGAGAGATGGCGATGGATTCGTCGTTGCAGTTCGGAGTGGAGGGGAGCGTTCGGATGGCATTTTCACGACTGACTGTGTCGGGGGAAGTCGAGCGGCGTCGTCTCGTTGAGGAGGCGATTCACTCCGGCGAGATGGAGGGTGTCAGCGTCGACGTCTACACTCGTGCCGATACGGAGGACTACATCGCGGGGCGGATCGACTCGGACGAGCTCGTCGAGCGCGCGCGGGCCCGGTATGGACTCCGCTGATTTCGTAGATCCCTACCTCGACCCGCAGACCGGCATTCTCCGAAACCTCGTCGGTGCGACCACGCGAGAAGCGTTGAACGCCGCCGAGGGTGCGCTGACCGTTGCCCGTGCGATGCAGCTGATGGATAAGCCGCAGGCGGCGTCGAATGACCTGACCGAGCTCCGCGAGATCCATCGCCGTTTGTTCGGCGACGTGTATGCGTGGGCCGGCCAACTGCGCACGGTGGATATTCGTAAGCCGGACGGTGAACCGTTCCTGCCGGTGTCGATGATCGAGCGCGCCGCCGACTTCGCCGTGGGCGAGTTGCGCGCGGATGGTCTGCTCCGCCAAATGGAGCGTGCGCAGTTCATCGAGCGGCTGGCGTATCACTACGACAGCGTCAACTACATCCATCCGTTCCGTGAGGGCAACGGCCGCACGCAGCGGGTGTTCTGGAACCGTGTCGCCCGCGACGCTGGTTGGCAGCTGGACTGGCAAACCGTGCAGGGACGAACGAACGACGCGGCCTGCCGTGCCGCGGCCGAGGAGCGCGACTTCGGCCCGTTGCGGGTGATGTTCGAAAGCATCGCAGAACCTATCCCCGTGGGGCGCACCACGCATCCCGGATGGCCGGCGCAGGAGCTGGGCCGGCTGTCGATGGGCGCGTCGACGGATGAGCATCGCGAGCGTTCCCGTCGCGATGTGGCGGCACGAATCGATCACAGGATCGAGGGCGAAGAGGCCGTCGGCGGTGGAGCTGAGGAGCGGCGTCCGCCGCGGACCGGACCGGCACGATGACGGGCCAGCACATCACTCTGATCCGACAGGTCGTGGGCCGGGAGGAGGCGTGTGCATGTTCGCCGTCGTGATCCCGGTCCTGGTCGCGATCGTGATCGCCGTCGTCGGCCTCGTGCTTCGCCTGGGGCTGGGCGCATTCGGGCTCGTTCTGCGTGTGGCGGTGTGGATCACGTTCGGACTCGTCCGAGTGGTGTTCTGGTGCGTGGTGGCGATCGCGCGCGGGATGCGCGCGTTCTACTTCGGCGTTCGTACCTGACAGCACGCCCCTATAGGGCGACGAGGGAAGCTGCGTGATCGCTACGCAGCCGCATACACGCTTTCGGTGTCGGGCTGTGTCGCCTCACGCTCGTCGACGACGGTCTCCGCACCGGCAGTCGGCGTGCCCTTGCGGGTCGCGAGGAGCCCCCGCTCCGTCGCCGTGAGCTCGAACACTCGAACGAGATCAGCTCGGCTCATGTCGCCGGCGTCCATCAGTTCGGCGGCCGCCTGGTGGACTGCGTCGTTCGCGCGGCGGGCGTCCTCGAGCGCAGTCGCGAACGCCTTCAGTCGCTTCCGCTTGGCGCGGAGTTCGGCCTCGTCCTGGCGCAGCAGTTCGTCGATGACGTGATCGGTGCTCATCGTCCCCTCATCCCCCGCGACCGGTCCCCCGTCGCGGTATCTGGTGAGCCGAACTCGGTACCGAGGGCTCACTCTCTCCTGTCAAAGGCTGCACCGGCGGAGCCGGTGCTCTTCCCAACCCTAGCGGTTGGGAATTGTGGTCTAAGATCGACTCACGGAGGGTAGCAAGCATTGAGTCTGGTAGCCAGACTCCGCATCCAGGCTTACGCCGTCTGTAGTGCTATATGGGCTTCCAGCCCAATCCCGGTAGGAGGTTTCGTGGACGGCAAGCCGAATCGGTCGCGGCCGGTGCGCAAGGCGTTGTCGTTCTCGGAGGTGGAGTGGATCGCGGTTGATCGGCGGATGGGTTTGACGAACACTCGGTCGTTTGAGGAGTTCGCTCGCCGCGCGGTGTTGGACAACGAGATCGTTGTTCAGCGGATCGCGTTCGATCCGGAGTTGTTGAAGGTGGAGCTTTCCAGGATCGGGAACAACGTGAATCAGATCGCTCGGCATGTGAATGCTGAGGATCAGGTCACGTTCCAGGAGATGCGGGCCGTGAAGAAGTTGCTGGATCAGATCCAAGGGCTGATCGAGTCCGCTGCGGGTTCCGTTGTTGAGGGGCAGACCTGATGCCGGTGATCAAGATGTGGCAGATCAAGAGGGGCCTGGCCAAAGCGTTGGAGCGTGCGAGTGACCCGCAGCTCACTGGCGGCGGGCTGTGGATTTCGGTGAATGCCGCGGTGATCGATCCGTCAAACATCGCTGCGATTGTTCAACAGTTCGGAGAGACTGTGCAGAGCGTCGGGGTCACGCGGCCACGAACTAATTCCGTGGCGGCACATCACCTCATCCAGTCTTTTGATCCGGCCGTGCCTGTTCCGTTGGAGGTTGTTCACCGGGTCGGTGTGCAGTTGGCCGAGCGGGTTACAGGTGGGGAGCACGAGTACGTGGTGGCGACGCACGTGGCAGCTTCCCCGGTCTGTAACCACATCATTTTCAACCCGGTAAGTTTTGAATCTGGGCGTCGATTTCGCGTCGGCCGTGGCACCATCGGCCTGATTCGGACGGTCTCGGATGAGCTGTACGAGGCGGAAGGTCTGCCCGTACTTTCCCGGCGGGCAGACGGTTCCTCATCGGGGGTGGCGCTCTGATGGCTGTCGTGAAGATGGGGCAGATCAAGTCCACGGTTGTGAAGGCGCTGGCGTACATCTCGCGTCCTGACGCGACCAATGACGGCTTGTGGGTGTCGACGAACGCCGCCGTGATTGACCCGTCGAACTTCAAAGCCGTCGCCAATCGGTTCGCCGCAACGGTCGAGCGGGTAGGTATCACCGCGCCGCGGCAGGGTTCGGTGCTGGCTCACCATGTCATTCAGTCGTTCGCGCCGGGTGAGGAGATGACCACGGAGCTCGCGCATCGCCTGGGTGTGCAGCTGGCGGAGCAGATCACCGGCGGTGAACACGAATACATGATCGCGACCCATCTGGACAAGGGCCATGTTCATAACCACATCATCTTCAACGCGGTGAACTCTGAGACCGGACGCAAGTTCCACACAGACAAGTACACGATCGGAAAGATCCGCGACCTCTCCGATGACCTCTGCAAAGCCGAAGGCCTGAGCGTTCTCCCGCCGCTGAAGACCCCGGCGACCGGCCGTTCGTTCGCTGAGCTGTACCGGGCTTTGAAGGGCGAGAGCGCCAAGGAACTCCTGCGCTGCGAGATCGACAAGGCGGCCGCAAGAGCGACGAGCTGGCGCGAGTTCGAGGGCATCTTGGGCCGTGCCGGCATCGAGACAAGCGTGCGCGGAGGCCGCAACGGGACCCTCTCGTTCCGGGAGATCTCGATGGGCAGACCCGTGCGCGACTTCCGCCTCGGTGCCGCCTACACGGAGCAGTCGATCATGACCCGCATGTCCAAGAGCGTGGTCAACATGGTCGGTGTCGACGCGTCCATGATCGTCAAGGAATCCCGCGACACCCTCACGGTCACCGTCCCCGGCACCAAACGCGAGCTGCAGATGACCGTCGCGAAACGACAAGTCGTGCGCCACGGCCGTGCGCTGCGGATCTACGTCCCTGCCGCGGAGCAGCATCGCCTAGCGGATAAGGCGGGCAACATCGCACGCACGGTCAGCACGCAGGGCCTGTATCAATACTTCTCCGAGCCGGACCTGCAGGCGGCTCTCACCGGCGCGAAGCGGAAGCAGGTCGACGGGTCGATGTTCGCCGGCTGGGGCGCCGCGATGAGCGAACTGCGCGAGCTCCAGGACCGGGTGAACGCGAAGGCACGCTGGATAAACCCCTACATGTTCGACGCCATCGCGGCCGTCGAGAAGGCGAGAGAGCACCTTCAGGAGCAGCAGCTCGCCTACCAGACCACGCTGGTCGCGGCCGCAGAGCTCGTAGCCGACCCGACGAGTGACCCGACCGACCTACGCGCCGTACAGGCACAGCTTCGGATCATCGAACGCGACATCAACACAGTCGGCACGGACCTTCGAGCCCTCACTCAACTGTCCGCGGACCCTGCTGCGGCGACGCACATCGAGGAGCCTGCCACGCGAGCCGAACTGCAATCCGTCGAGGAGCCGGGGCCGGCATCGCCTGCACCAGATCGCGGTCCTACGGAGCGCGATGGTTCCTCTGAGCCGACCAAGAAGCCCATGACTCTGCAGGAGCGTTTGGACGTCCAGCTGGCGGAGCTCAAGCGTCGCCAGCAGCAGAACGATTCCGGCAATCGCGACCGCGGCCGAGGCCGCTAGGAGGCCGCGCGGGCAGAGCTCGGTCACGGAGTGAAGTGCTACGGCAGCCATCGCAACCCAACCTAGGGTGAATTTTGCGCATCCCCTCGGCCACCGCAAGTTCTCTTGGTGCGCTGACCGGAAACGTAGAGCCCCATCAGGGCGGCCGAGGCGCCGTCCGCGAAAGGACTCAACGATGAACCGTTTTGCAAAGATTGTTAGCCTCTCTTCCTCGATCGGTCTCGCCATAGTTATCGCGGTGGGCACTCCCGCGCTGGCGGCCGAACCCGCACCCGCGGACCCGGGGCCACTGCCCGTCGCCCCGGTGCCAACGGCGACCGAGACCGGCGTGCCTGCGATGCCGGACCTGCCACTAACCGTGTCGGGCGGCTCCAAAGCTGCGTTCAGCCCCGCGGGCTGTGCCGGCAAGACCGACAACGCGCACTGGAGCAACCGGGAAGCATCGGTGCATGGCCGAACCACCTGCAGTCGCGGTATCGTCTCGGCTCTCGGAGTCACGACATCTCTTCAGAAGCAGGGATGGCTCTATTGGGAGACCATGAACACGGATAGCTCGAGTCGCGCGAACTCCAACAATTCCCAGGACGCACACCCACATTGGAGTTGCGGCGGCTGGGGAAGCCAGAACTACCGCGGCATCTCCACCCATTACTCGCGGGAAGCGTCCGGGACGTACAACGCCGAGACCAGCGGGTCCGAGAACCGGTTCAGCTGCTAACGATGCAGATCACGCAGGCTCGCCACGCCAGGACGGGCTTCGGGGTGGCGGCAGCGATCGTCGCTGCCACCACCTTCTGCGGGTGCACCGCATCCCCGTCCCCGTCGTCCCAAACAGACAAGCCCCTAACCAAAATGGAACCGCCACCTACGGCCGTACCCACCCTCACCGTCTCAGGCCACGAGATCTCACCAGCCAGCTACGACTGGATCATCAACGGAAAGCCCAAGAAGTTTCTGGCCGCTCCCAACCAGGATGACGTCAAACTTCAACACATCCCCTCAACCGCCACCAACCCGACAATCACTCTGGGAAGCCCGGTCCGCCCCTCGCAGCTCGTGATCGCAGCATTCACGTCACTCGACGCCAACGGGATCCCCAACAGCGCCGACGAACATCAAATCGATTGCACGGAACCCCAAGACCCCTGCCACATCAGCCGAACCACGACCACACTGTCGTTACACCCTTCCCTGCCGGCAGGTACCAAGATCATCGTCGTGCACGTCGGATACTGGGGCGACAGCCCCTCAGACCCCGGACTCGCCCTGGACTCCGCCTCCTGGGGTGTGCGACTCATCCCAGACCGATGAAGGTACCAAATGCCGACCGCTGAACCATCCTGGGCCCACGAGGCCTTCGCTAGCGTGTCCTTCGAGGGAAACGTCAGCGAGCTCGTCGGCACGTATGACGCCTACGTTCGTGTCTTCAACCCCGCCGTTGATCCGATCGCGCCCCCCGGGATGAGCACGCGCAGCTGGGCCAAGGTCAGCACGGCCGCGGCAGCCATCACCGCAGATACTCAGTGGGCCGATCTTCACGCCGACCCGTATTTGGACGAACCGGTCATGGGCGACCTTCACCCGCACGTCGCCGCAGAGCTCGCGCGAATCCTTGTCGGCTACACCACCACGCCTGACGAATGCGCGTTCCTGCTCTGGACCGGATACGCGGAAACCCGCACCCTTAGCAACGCTCCCTTGATCCAGTCGGGTCATCGAGACAGCCTGGCACTCTTCACCGGCCCAGTCACTGCGGGCGCCGATGCTCGCTACGGCCGTCGGCCCACGAACTGGCGCCCCCGCGACCGCGCCTGGGCTGTTGGGGCAGACATCTACGCCCGCAGCGCCTACATCGGTGGCACCAATACGGCCATCAACGAGATACTCGCCACACCTCACCTTGAGGCCCTCCCCGCCCACGCTCAGACCGTTCCTGCGACAGAAGACCGGTAGGCGCCAGCGACCAGCACACCGCCGAGGGCCGAGCCGCCTTCCGCGGCCGCCCGGCCCCTCGGCGGTCCCAGTGACCGTCGTAGAGCTGTTGGGCGAGAGATGCTTGGGCGGGCGTGAGTCGCGGTCGCCGGCCGCCGGTGCGGCCGCGTGCGCGAGCGGCGGCGAGGCCGTCGCGGGTGTTGGCGATGATGAGTTCACGTTGAAACTCAGCCAGGACGGAGAGCATGCCGAACATGGCACGCCCTTCAGGTCTGCCGGCGTCGATACCCTGCTCGAGCACCCGTAACCCCACACCTCGTTGCTGCAGGGTGGCGCCAAGAGTAACGAGATGCAGGACCGATCTGCCGAGCCGATCCAGCCGTGTGATCACGAGTTGGTCGCCAACGCGGTTCGCTGAGGCGAGGGCTCTGTCCAGTTCCGGACGGGTGGCGCGGGAGCCGCTGGCGATGTCGGCATAAAGGTTGTCGGCGTCGACGCCGGCGCGCAGGAGAGCGGCGACGTAATCGAACAGCACCGGGAACATCCAACGGATCACCAAGAACGCACTCCAGGAAGCGAACCGTCCCAGGCTGAACCGCGAACCCCAGACGATTGTGATCACCACGCCGAACAGTGATCAACGCACGATCATCGTCGTCCAGGTAGAAGTACCTCTCCAGGTCCGACTGAGACGGTGCCCCAGCAAAACACGCAAGCCCAGCCGCCTGTTCATCGCTAAGAAGTTCCACCGGCACAGCGCAACGCTATTGAAACCAGAAGCGCCCCAGCTCCGCTCGGTCGGCCTTAGCGTTCAATTTCACGCCGTTACTACCAAAACCCCGGTCTGCGGCGGGCGGGTTGATGGTCTGTGTGTTGTGCTCCGCCTCCAGGATTCGAACCTGGGCCTCACAGCTCCAAAGGCTGTCGTGCTGCCGTTACACCAAGGCGGATTGTGCCGACGTTCTGCCGGTGGTTGGGGTGGCAGGGTGTGAACCTGCAACTTTCCGCTCCCAAAGCGGGCGCTCTCGCCAAGCTGAGCTACACCCGGGCTGGGTTTTCTTCACATGTTCGGTTGTGGGGTGGGCGGGGTTTGAACCCGCGACCGACGGATTATGAGTCCGCTGCTCTGACCGGCTGAGCTACCACCCCAGGTCTTGCCGCGGTGGGTCTGGGATTCGAACTCAGGGAATATTGCTGTTCACCAGTTTTCAAGACTGGCTCCTTAGGCCGCTCGGACAACTCACCTGGGGTGCGGTCGGCGGGAATCGAACCCGCACCCCCGGAGGGAGAGCAGTTTAAGTGCCCCGCGTCTGCCAGTTCCGCCACGACCGCAACAGTTCTCGAGAGTAGCAGTCTCGCATGGGCGAACGGTCAGATGGCGAGCTTCTTCGACCGGAACGGGCTCATGCCGCGGATCTTCAAGATCGCTTCATCATCGGGGAGGCGGCCGATTTCGTCGGGCATCATCAGCTCACGTTTGGTGACCCGCATCGACTTGGACCAGGAGCCGTGCGAGCCGCGGCTTTCGGAGATCTCCGGGGTGACGATCGTCTGGTAGCCGAGCAGCCCGGACACCCACTTGGTCGTTTCTTCCTCGTCGCCTCCGAGGAAGAGTTTGGTGTCGCAGTTGTTCTCCACGCCCGCCCACGCGTCACCGAAGAGGGTCTTGCCTTGGGATCGGGACTGCATGATGATGCTGGCGCTGATCCCGCGAGAGCGGATCGTGGCCATGACTTGTTCGAAGGCGGGGATCTTGCCGATGTTCGCGAACTCGTCGAGGAACATGTGCAGCAGCTCGGGCAGGTGCCCGGTTTCTTCGTGGTCGGCTTGGTAGACGGTGAGGCTGAAGAGGGTCTGCCAGAACATGGCAGAGATGAACTTGAATGTGCGGTGGGTGTCCGGGATCTGCAGGAACAGCGCGGTGCGCTCGTACCCGATCTTGTCGATGGCGAGGTCGTCGGTGGTGAGGATGTTTCGGACGTCGTGCATGTCCAGCGGCGCCAGCCGCACACCGAGGGAGATGACGACGCTCATCCGGGTTTCGGCGGGGCCCTGTTCGTAGATGCGGTACTGCCGGCAGGCGAAGTCGAGCACCTTAATCACGGCCGGGTCATCGTCCGGGTTCGGGTTGCTGTGCCATTCAGTGACGATCTCTCGGGCGGCCTGGAACCGGAGATCGGTTTCGCTGGTCATCGCGTCCTTGTTCTCCTCGCTGCCTTGCATCCCCTTCTGCAGGTCGAGGACACCGGGCAGGTTCGGTTCGGTGGTGTCGGTTTGCGCGGTTGTGGCCCACACGTAGGCGGTGAGAGCGGTCAGCAGGGCGCGCTCGGCGCGTTCCCAGAACCCGTCACCACCGCCCTCCTTCTCCCCCGTCGTGTTCGCGATGATCGTTTCGGTGAGCTGCGCGAGCCCGGTCTCTGGTTCGTCGGGGCTGACGTAGCGCAGCGGGTTGAACTTGCCGCTGGCGCCCAGGTCGATCAGGTTCAACGTCCGGACGGCGATGCCGCGGGCTTCCAGGGTAGGGCGGATCTCCCGGATGATCTCGCCCTTGGGGTCGGTGGTCGCGGTGGAGGCTTCCAGGGTGCGCAGGTTCGGCATCACATAGGAGCGGGTCTTCCGAGATCCGGACGCGCCCAGCACGAGGACGTTGAGGTTGCGTTTGGTTTGATGGGTGTCGGTGGACATCGCCTCGGTCTGGGTGAACCGGAGTTGCTGCCCCGCGCCGGTGCCACGGAACCGGCGCGGCAGACGTGTCCCCCACTCGGCTGAGCCTTGCTCTTCACCGGGGCGGGTGGTCTGCCTGCCACTGACCCGGTAGATGACCGCGAGGACGACAGCGGCGGCCGCGGTCGCACCAGATAGCAACGCCGGCAAACTTGTGTCCAGTTGCAGCGGGTTTCCGAACGGGAGCAGCGGGTTGGCTGCCAGCTGCGCCAGCACATCCTTTCCGGCGGCCTGTGAGCTGAGGGCGCCGGTCACGTAGCCGACGATCCGGTCGACGACGTAGAACGCGATCAGCGCCCCCACGGCGGCGGCGATGATCCGGCCCGGGGTGTATCCCTTCATCGGTCTACTTCCTCCCGAGGTTCTGCGGACGCTCACGACTGATGACGGTGGTCGGCGTGAGCTCCTTCTTCTTGGTCGCGACCGTTGCCTCGATACGGTCGCCGACCCGTTTGCGAGTCGCGTCCCTCTTGCTCATCTGCGGATCGGACTGTTTGGTCGTCGTCCGCTCGGTCACTGTGGCGGTCTGCGTCGTCTCCTGCGGCTGCGGCACCGTCTCGGCGGGTGCGGCCTTGTCGGGGAGGATCGCCGCCCGCTCGAGGGATGGCGTCTCGTCGAGCGTCTGCGACTCGAAGCTGACGCGCTCCTCGTCGACGGCGATCACCACCTCGCGCAGCTGCTCCGGCGCCTCCTCCAGGGACGACACCTGCCATCCCTTCTCGGTGAAGGCCCGGTCGAGCGCGGTCACGTTCTCTCGACTCAGAGTGATCGCCGAATCCCGCTCCACCTGATTCGCAAGGTCGTCGAGACCGGCGCTCCTGATCTCCTGGCCGAGAGTGTCGCGTTGTTCGGCCGTCAGAGACAGGGTCCGCTCGCCCGGTTTCGTCTCTTCCGCGATCGTCTTGGACGTGTCACGGGATGCGAGCTTCTCGTCGACGCGGGTCGATGCGACGGTCAGGGCGTGCTCGATCAGGGCGGCGTCTTTGCCCTGGACATGGAAGGAGCGGGTGCCGTCCTGGTGTGCCTCGATGCTGAACAGGACTCCGTGCCGGCGCAGCTCGCGGGCGAGCTGGCGGGCGACGTCGCTGTCTTTGATGCCGACGACCTCGCGTTTGCTGTCCGCCAGGCGGGTGAACTGCCGCAACCCGACCTGACCCTCTTCCCGCTTGGCCGCGGCCGCGTCCTTCGCCGCAGCGAGCAGGCCGCCGATCGCGCGGAGGCTTTGCTGCCCGGTCCCCACGCCCAGGCGCACGCTCAGCTTCACGAACCGGCCCACCGTGCTCACCCCCAACCGCAGCGTCTGCGACGCCAACTGCTGGGCCTCTGAACCCACCTTGTCAATCAGATCCATCCCTCAATCCCTTCTCTCGTTCGAAAACCTGTGGTGACCATGCCCGTTGCCTGACTCATCTCCTTCCGCGCGCCCGGCCTTTCGGCTTGCTGCCGAAATCCGGGATGATCCGCATTCGCCCGCCCTCACGCCCGAACCGGACGGATGCGGAGAAGGTGGTGTTCTTCTGGCTGACGAAGTCGCTCGCAGTGACCGCCCCACCGGTGAGGAGCGTCTGCTTCTCCTGCTCGGTGAACCGGTGACCGCACCATGCGTCAGGCGGAACGGCGGTGCTATCGGCGTCTTTTTCCCCGTAGTCGGGTTCGAACATCACTCGGAGGGCGCCCTGGTACTTCTTCTCGGTCAGACGGCCCCGGACAGGGAAGGTTGGGTCGGCGGCGCCGGCGGCTTTCTTCTTCGCGGAGATCGCGGTGAAGGAGATCTCCTCGCCCGCTAGGAGCGCCGCGCACTCCTGGTCGGTGAACCGGTGTCCGCTCCACACCCGCCCGAACCGGACGGCCCGACCGCCCCAGACACCTTCCACGGTTTCGCGCGGCTGGACCACGCTCAGGCCGAGGTCCGCGCGCATCGTCTCCGCGTTGCGCTTCATCGTTTGGATGTCCTCAGCTACCCAGCCGGCGACGACGGCGAGGACCTGGTCGACGATGCGGGTACCGGCGGCAACACCACGCATCTCGGCGTAGACATGCTCGGTCAGACGCAGATCCCCGATCCGTGTCCCGGGCAGGAGCCGGTACCCCATGTCGCCGAACGTCGTCAACGTCACCTTCCCGCGCGTCTCGGCCATCAGCGGCCACTTGTTCTTCTCGGACTCCTCCCGGGTCACCTCCGCGTACGTGGAGGTGCGGGTAGCGCCGGTGCCGACGTCGCGCTTCTCCAGCTGCTTCATCAGCCACTTCATCGACGGGTGCTCGGGCCGCTTGTTCACCCCCTCGTACACGAACGACTCCGCACGGGTCCCAAGCCCTGTAGTGTTCGGCTCATCGTCCGCCTGCTCGTCGTCAGGGTCCTCAAGGAACACGTGCTTCCAGCCGGCCTCCTTCGGCACCGCAGCGGTTCCGGTGAACGTGGGATGCTCCTGCAGGTGCCCAGCTTGGGACTCGTAGACGTAGTCGCCAGCGAACATCGCCAGGAACGAGCGGGCGAGCTCGCCGTAGATCAACGCGCCCGTCTCGCCGTACCTCGCTTCGACGTCCGCCATCGAGTTCGGCACCTTCAGCCCCGGGCGGTTGGCGCCGTGCGCGCCGGCATCCTTCACGTGCGTCGGCCGCGGATCCCGGCGCACAAGCGACGCCGAGTCGACGCCGGCGACAGCCGCGATCCGGTCGACCAGCGGCAGCAGTTCGGCGAACTGCTCCCCGGTGATCGTCTTGTCCTCGGTGCGCGGGTAAGAGACCACCTGGTCCTCGTACATCCGCTGATAGGTGGCGAGCACCGTATCCGCCTTAACCCCTTTGCCGGACAGGCGGGAGCTGAGCGCGGCGAGGTCCAACAGCCGGGGCGGCGGCACCCGCTTCATGGTGCGCTCGTCGACGACCACCGTCGACGGCGCGTAAGTGGCCGGCACCTGGCCAGGTGCCGGGAAGGTGGGCTCGTCCGGGTCGGTGTAAAGGACCCCGTTCTCGTCCCGGAACCGGTTCTGGAAGAAAGGCTTCTTCACCCACTCGGTGTGCGCTTTCAGCTGCTCCCCCACCATCAGCAACATCGCCGACTTCAGCCGGCCCTCCCGCAGCACGGCCCCCTGCCCCGCGCTCAGCGAAGCGACCCGGGTGAACTGCTGCGTCAGATAATCGAACCTGGCCCGGGTGTCCGCCTTCTTGTACTCGTCGAAGTGGTGGATGCCACCGGCGATCGCGCGCCGCTCGAGGAATGCGTTCTGGATCGAGGCCGGCGCCTCGTCCGTGAAGTACATGCGGGTCAGCTTGGCCGGGATGATGCCGAGCTCGAGCATCGGTTCGGCGAACAACAGCCCGCCCTCCCCCGACGGGTCGACGTCGGTCGCGCACACGACCTCCGCCGCAGTGGCCGCTTTCGCTTTCAGGTTGGCGAGGATCTCCGCCACACCGGACGCCGTCGACGGCCGTCGACGCCACGCCAGCTTGGCGGGGTCCCACGGCAGAGACGCCAGGTCCCACGTCTTGTACTTCTCGACCAGGTCCGCCGGCACCTGCTCGTGCGGCTCCGCGAACTCGTAGAGGTGTCCACGGAGGGCGATGATCTCGTAGGCGGTTCCGTGGAAGACACCAGCCATCCCACCGAGAGCGACGGCCATGTTCCGGGCGGCGGACGGCTTTTCTGCCACAAGGAGAACAGTCATCGTGAACTCATTTCGTTGATGGGATTGTGGGTTGGGAGGTCGCGCAGATCGTCGGCCGCGGGGTCGGGGTGGAGAGTGATCTGCACGTTGCCGATCTCCAGCACGTCGCTCGGGCGCAGGCGGTAGCGGATCTGCGGTTCCAGCTCCGCGACACGTTGCCCGTTCGCGTCGAGCACCCAGGTTCCGTTGGAGGATCCGCAGTCCAACACCCACACCTCGCCCATGCTGGTGCGACCGAATACGGCGTGCGTTCGAGACATCTCCCGGTCGCTGTCGATACTCATCTGGCGTGCACTGCCGTCCTCGGCGAGGGCGTGCGGGCGCCGGCCGATCACCACCGTCTCCTCAAGGGTGATGGTGAGTCCGCTACTCAATCGGAGCTCTGGCCCGCGCGGCGGCGTCTTCCGCGGCCGGATCATCGTGCGCTCCAGCTCGAAGAACGGATCTTCCTCTCCTGGGCCATCGACAGTGTCTGTGGTTGGCTCCGGCAGTGTTCTGAGGACCGGCAGCGTCGGCGCGACGACAGGCGGCTTCAGCAATACGGGCGCGACGAAGGTGGGAGCGGCTTCGCTGTCGTCGACGGCGGCCGGGGCGACGTCCCGTGTGTCGAACAGATCAGCGAGGTCATCCGTCGCTGGCATGGACGTTGCCGTGTCGTGTCTGCCGTTTTCTTGGACGTGACCATCCGGGTGGACGAGCATCGACCAGGTCCCGTCGGGGTCGTTCGACGTGAACGCTGCCACCGTGTCGGTTGTTGCGGCGTGCTCACGCACGATGCCGAGCACCTTGCGGCGTGCGTCGTCGAGGTCCTCTCCGATGACTTTGCGGCGGGAGCCGTCGATCGTCATAATCGCCGACCCATCGCGTTCGGTGGTGGCGTAGATCTGCGTCACTGGTCTGCACCTCCGATCCGGATCTGCAGATCGTCCGGCGCCGGTTGAGCGATCGCGGTGATGAGACCGGTTGCCTCATCGACCGTGACCCACCACGTAGCGCGGGTGGGTGCCTGGTAGCCCGTGGTGCCGTCCTGGCGGAGCCAGGTGGCCTGATAGTTCACCGGCACGCCCACGAGGAACGTGTGGTGCCCACTCGTGCCGGTGACCTTGCTGATCGCCGGGTCACCAACGAGGGACGTTGTGACTTCCGCAGTCTTGGCGGCAGCGAAGATTTCCGCCCAAACCGGCGTGAACGTGGAGGCAGTCGCGGGGCTGATGTGCGATCGCAGGTACTGGTTCACTCGGTTCTGGTCTGGCGCGGCTTTTGACCAGGCGTTGGCGGCCGACGCCGCCGACCGGGCATGCTCGGCCAGCTGCTCGGTGAACGCCTCCACATCCGCGTACGACCCTTCCGTGGCCCCAGAGCCGGGCGTCGACGATGCGCTTGCTGATGGCGCCGCGGTGGACTCGTGGGGCTTGGAGATGTGCGCTGTCGTGCCAGTTGTTGCGGCCAGGACGATGACCAGCACCAGCGCGAGCACCACGGTGAGGATGATGCCAAGGATGAGGGCGAGTTTCTTCTTGTTGACCACGATGGGCTCCTAGTACCAGTGGGGAGAGTTGAGCTGCCAGAAATGCCAGGCCTGACACGGTGTGCCGTACCGGCCTTGGATGTACCCGAGCCCCCACTTCACCTGGGTGATGGGGTTGTCTCGCCAGTCCGCCCCAGCGGAGGCGAGCTTCTCGGCCGGGAGCGCTTGAGGGATGCCGTAAGCGCCAGATGACGGGTTTTGAGCGTGCGGGTTCCAGCCGGACTCCCCCATCCAGAGGTTATTGAGGCAGTCGAACTGGTTCGTGTCCCCACCGAGCGCCTGCAGCGCGTACGCCTTGGCATCTCCGTTGGCGTCACCGTTCGGGACACCGCCGATACGGCCGGCCGGGTTGTGTTTGATCGCGAGCGCACCGTCGTCGATGTAGGCGCCGAGCTGGGCGACGGACACGGTGGTGAGGAAGTAGCGGCCGCGGCCGTAGTTCTCGATCGTGACGGTCCCGGCGCCGTCTACGGCGCCCACATAGCCGACGTGGCCGATGTTGCTGGTAGAGGAGCCCAGAACGCCGGCGCGTTTGATGGAGATGACATCCCCGGGCACCGGGGTGCGGGTGTAGTCCCAGCCGGGCAGGTTGCCGAGGTTGCCCCAGTCCGCCCCGTTGCCGCCGTGAGGGGTGAGATCCTTCCAGGTCAGCTTCCACGGGGCAGTGCTGACGCCGGCGTCGCGGTTGATGCGCCAGGCGACGAAGTCGGTGCAGTTCCCGTACGCATACCCCAACGGGGACATGGCGTCTTCGGAGTACTTGCCCTTGTAGGGGTAGTCGTCGACCAGGCCGAACGACCCGGCCAGGTTCGTCCCAGCGGACTGTTCGGCCTGCACTTGCTGCGCCCCTGGCAGCAGCCAGGCCACCGCCACCAGGACCGCCATCACCGCGACGACCACGATCGCGGTGATCAGAAGCACCGGGGCAGAGCTGAGCGCACTGGTGAGGGCTGCGACGATCGCGCGGACTGTGTTGGCAGCGGCGGCCGCCGCACGTGAGGCCGCGGCCGCCGTACGCGACGCGCTCACTCCTACGCTCCGCGCGCTCGCGACTCCCTTCGCCCGTTTGCGGCCGGCAATGATCCCACCACGGACCAGGCCGGACCCGTGGCGTTGCGTTCGGATCGCCGCCCGCCCATCCCGGGTGCCCGTGACCAGGTTCTTCGCTCCCGTCGCTTTTGGAAGCAACCGCTGACCGACACCCCGAGGGGCACTGGGGCGGCGGTGGGTGCGCTCCTGCAGGTCCTGGTCCTCCTGGCTGGCCCGGTACCCGGCCGTGGCCGCGTTAGCGCCGTGCTTCACCGTCTTACCGGCACCCTTGGCAGCCCCTCTAATCGCCGTCAGGAGAGCGCGCGGTTTGCCGGCGCTGCTGGCGGCGGTGTCGCCGATGAGGCGTTGTGACCGGCGGGCCAGGCTGAGCCGGCCCAGGTGGTCGGTCGCGTTGCTGCCGGTATCCTGCCTGCGGAGATCTCTCATTCGTTCGTCTCACCGAACTTGGTCGAGAACAACGAATACAGAAGGGAGTCTTCCGGGATCCGGCCGTCGAATGGGATGACCCGGCCACCGGAGCGGAGCAGCCCCTGCCCGGGGAGCACGTTGGTGAATCGGCGCCGCTGTTCGCTGCTGAAGTGCAGCAGCTCGACCAGCGCGTCCGCATCGGTCGGGTTTTGACCCAACAGAGCCAGGAAGTCCGAGTTCGCCAGCATGAGACGGGCGTCCTCGTGGGCGAGTACCGCTTCGATGTTCTGCGTGATGCCGGTGGCGATCGCCCCGTACTTCCGTACCCGGGCCCAGAGGGTGCGGAAGAACTCGGACAGGAAGCGGTCGACCAGCAGCAGGTGGAACTCGTCGATGTACACCCAGGTGCGACGGCCGATCGCCCGGTTTCGGACGATGCGCTGCCAGACCTGGTCGAGGACGACCATCATGCCGAACGACTTCAGCTCGCTACCGAGCTGGTTGATGTCCCACGAGAACAGGCGAGCATTGGTGTCGACGTTCGTCTGGTGGGAGAAGGTGTTCAGCGAGCCGACCGTGTAGAGCTCCAACGCCGCTCCCATCTGGGCGCCCACCGGATCGCCCGTGGCGATGAGGCCGTCGCGCAGATCGAGAAAGGTCGGCATGGGGCCACGCTCGGCCGCATAACGTCGGTACAACGCCACGGTGACACGATCCGCGAGGCTGCGCTGTTGGGCGTTCAGCCCTGTCTGGCCACCGATCAGGTGGTCGAGAGCAGCGAGAACAAAGTTCGACTTGGCCAAGATGGGGTCCCCGTCGTCGGTGGCCGCGTCCAGGTCGATATCCATCGGGTTGACCCTGTCGAGGCTGCCGGCATGAATACGGGCCGTGCTGCCCTGGAATGCGGCAACGCTTGGCTCGTATTCACGTTCCGGGTCGATGATGATGACATCGTCATCCGGTCGGTCAAGGACGATCTGAGCGATCTCGTTCTTGCCGAACTGCGACTTCCCGGACCCCGAGGTGCCGAAGAAGAATCCGTTGCCGTTGGGGGTGGCGGTCCGGTCGGCGACCAGGGCGTTGGAGGACTGGGCGTTCACTCCGTACCAGATGCCGCCAGGCACGAAGAGCTCCTGTGTGGTGAAGGGGACGATGATCGCCGCGGACGCCGTGGTGAGGGTGCGCCGCATCGGGATCGCCCGCCGGCCGATCGGCAGCTCGGTGGTCAACCCGTCGACCTGCATCCACTTCAGGACTTCCGCCTTCACCGACTGTTTGCGGATGACGGTCATCGCCCGCTTGACGTTCTGCTCCAGGGCCGCCCGGCTGCCGGCGGAGATGCCGATTACCATCACCGTGCTGAACACTTTCTGGTTCGACGTCGACAGTTCCTGCCGCAGCTCGCGCCCCTCGTCGAGGGCGTCGACGAGCTTTCTGGGGATCATGTCCTCCCCAATGCCCTGCTTCTTCGCCTTCTTCCGTTCGGTGATCGTCTGCATCTCCATCTCGGCGATCTGCCGTTCGATCAGGGTCATCCCTTCGATCTGGTCGTACGGTTCCAAGTGCAGCGACACCGTCAGGTCGCATTTGATCTCGGTCAGCTCGGTGATCAGCCGGTCGGACAGCCACACCGGGTAGTCCCGCACCCACAGCACCTGGTGGAACGTGTCGGCGGTGCCGTTGTGGAACTGCAGCGGGCCGGCCTTATCGAGCACTTCGATCCCCCACGGCGCCACATAGTCCGCGGTCGCCTGCCGGTGTTTGCCGGCGAAGTCGTCCTCGGTGAACCCGAACAGCTCGTGCGGGCGCAGCACGTGCGCGAGGGCCGCCAGCCGTTCGGTCCGGGTCAGCCGCTCCGCCTTGCAGTCGTCCATGCTCTGCAGGGACGCTTCGATCTCGTGGGCGATGCGGGTCAGGGTGGCGTTGGCCTTCTCCTCGTCCGGCTCCTGCACGGTGACAGTCACGTACTTCTCGGTCACCGTGTTGCCGCTGGCCGAGGCCAGCTTGTCCCGCACGATGCGATTGAAGTCCGAACGGTACTTATCGCCTTCGTCTCCGCGCAGCTGCTTCTGCACCAGGTCGGCCACATCCGCATCCGCGAGGACCCGGTTGGTGACGGTCTCCTGCACGCGGGTGCCAGCGCCGAAACTGTTCAGGAACCGTGCCCACCGGTCCACGATCGACTCCTGGTGTTCTTCGGCCGCGGCAACGTAATTGATGTCGGAGACCCGCATCGTCATCGACCATTCGTCCGCGCCGAGCCAGGCGACACCGTTGGGCAACATGGTCTTGTAGCCGAGGACGTCCCGCGTGCTCTTCGGCACCGACTTGAACACGCCCGGCGCCGCGGAGGTGTCAGTGCCGGTTCGTCCGGCGCGGCCGCGCCGCTCTCCGGGAGCTGGCAGGGCGGGCTTCTTCTTGGTGCTCGGAAAGGGTGCGCCGAGCCCGCGCCTGCGCCCGGGCGTCTGCTCGGCTCCTGCGGACTGGCTGTTCGGCAGGCTGGTGTACGGGTTTGCGGTTTCGGTGGAGGTAGGTGTCGACATACGGGATAACCCTTCTGAGGAAGTGGAATCGGAGGAAGTACTGTGCGTGGATCTCGGGTTTCAAACCCATCGGCCGAAACCATCCCCACCACGCCGCGGGGACATCGATCGCGAACATGGCGAACATGGCCACGTTGGTGGCCTGCTCCCAGGCGGCCTTCGTTCCGTCCTGCGGGGTCGCGATCGCGAACGCGATGGCGGCGAACACGCCACCACCGACGACGACCATGAACACCAGCGAGCCGAGCCGTCGCCAAGAGAGCCCGAACATCGGTTTGGCCTCGTAGGCGGTGATCTCTTTCGGGACCTTCATCTCTAGTGCCATGGTTCAGCCCTCCCCGACGATCGCTTTGGCGACCCCGTTCGCGCCGATGACCAGAACCACGAGCACGGCCGGGGCGATGAAGAAGCTGCCGTAGTTGCCGAGGATGAATCCCCACGGGTCGCCTTTGTAGCCGGCGTGGCCGCCCAGCCAGCCGCCGAGCAGCGCCTGGTAGAACTTCACGGTGATCAGCATCACCGTCCCGGTGAACGCTGCGACCGCGAACCGTTTCAGATAGCCGATGCCGATCTGCTTGGTGTCCTCGTGCCCGAAGAACGCGATCGGGAGGGACGCGAACGCGCTCATCAGATACATCTGCAGGAACCGGACGAACACCAGCACAATCACCACGACCGTTCCCAGCGACGACACTAGGAACGGCAGCAGCAGCACGATGAACAGGCCCAGCTGCATCCATATCCCGCCGGACTGGATGTCAGCCTTCATCGTCTCCCCCAGCAGCTGCTGCCCGCTGGCGCCGGTGCCGACGTCGAGATTGTTCGCGGCCTTGGAGATGATCGTGGACACGGCGGCGATGGCGTTCAGGATGATGGTGGCGTTCTGGGCGACCAGGAACACGAGAACGACCTTCAGCAGCGTGCCGGAGATGATCCGGACGCCGAGCTCCCGATCGGCTTCGATCCGGGTCGAGTTCGATGCCAGCATCAGCATGAAGATGATCGCCAGCACGATCGCGGTGATCGGCTTCACCGCGGTGTTGTGAATCAGGATCGACGCGTCGTACAACGCCTTGTTGTACTGCTCCGGCGTTTGCAGGAGGCTGTCCGTCCCGCCGCTGACACCCGCCGATAAGGCGTTCAACATCAGCACGAGCCCGGGCGTGATGTCCACGAACTACCAGCCGCCAGTCAACGTCGTGAACAGAGCGGCCGCGGAAATAATCATCCCTCCGCCCACGATCTGCCAGATACCGCCCTGGATCGCCGGCCCCTCATGGTTCTTCAAACCCCCAGCGAGGACGATCACACCCCACAGCAGCCACAAGCTGCCACCCAGGATCGCGACCTTGCTGATCAGCTGCAGGATCGAATTCAACAGATCCATCTCAACGACCGCCCTTCTTCACCACGGCGCCCGCGGTGGGGAGGACGACGGCGATGAGGCAGCCGCTGGCGGCGGCGAGGAGTGTTGCCTTCTGGATGAGGGTGGGCATGAGTTGTCGGTTCCTTACGTGTTCGGTGTGGATGTGGTCATCGAAAGGTCTGTGGGGGTGCCCGGTGGGTGCGGACCGGATGCACCGGGTGGTGGCGGGTGTTGAAGAACACGATCCCGACGCCGGCCGCCCACACAAGGGCGACAACGGCGACGATCAGGACGGACGGCATCACCGATGTCCCTTCCTGGTCGGGGTGTGGGGGAAGAGTTGGAGGGTGTGCGCGGTGAAGGTCAGTAGCCCACCGGCCGAGGTCAACCGAACTGCCGGCTGAACGATCGAGGCCGGGGCTGTCTCCGCCGACAGCTCTCCCCCACCACTCACCACGACGACACCCGCGCTCCCGAGACAACGAGCTTGAGTCGGTCCTCGATCGTGAACGCCGCCTGCCCGGGCTCGATGGTCCGGGTAGTGCCGTAGACCCGGTATCCGAGCATCCGTAACGCATCCAAACG
Source organism: Leifsonia sp. ZF2019 (assembly GCF_019924635.1). Classification (NCBI taxonomy): domain Bacteria; kingdom Bacillati; phylum Actinomycetota; class Actinomycetes; order Micrococcales; family Microbacteriaceae; genus Leifsonia; species Leifsonia sp. ZF2019. Next base: position 50,247 of record NZ_CP065038.1, on the reverse strand, counting down.
ATGCGCGCGAACCAGCAACCGTTCCGTCTGCTGTCCGGCGTCCAACAACGACACGTGCCGGGTCGCTACCGTGCACCGGGCCGGCCGCTGCAGGTGCTGTTGCATTGGTTCTCCTCCCCCGAGACGGAAGTCTTCGGTTGGTCGTCGGCACGGTCGTGTTTGCCGTTCACGAGATAGAAGGGGTGGGCCGCGCAGTTGACGACTGCGCGGCCCACCCCTTCTGTTCTCGACGACTGTTTACGAGCCCGTCACCGTGACCGAAAGGCGAGACCGACGATGAACACCACACCGCTCCCCCAACCGATCACCGGCATGCCCCGGTGACGATGAACACCTCAGCGGCAGTGTCGGAAACGGTCACCATCCCCACCGGTGGGATTCCTTTGCATCCGACCGATGACATCGGGCAAGCGAGGGAACGATCCCTGCTACGCCAACACGAGGAGGCACTCCGTGAACTCACCCAGCGCGGATACACGGTGGACGCGAACACGACAATCGAGTACCCGACCCGCGGTACCTACCAACTCCTCACCTACCTGTCCAAGTAGCGAGGCAAATAGCGGCTCGGGTGTCCGTGCGCGGCATGGCACCTGCCGGCGCCATAAGAAGGGCAACCCTGCCCCTCTTCTCTCCCCGGTGCTGCCTGCGGCAGCTGATCGAGCACGCGGTGCGTGCCCCGTGCTTGTCGGCGATCCTCGCCGATCCGGCCTACCGACCCTATTTCGCTCCCACTGGTTCCGTGCCGTCCCGGCCGCTATTTGCAGACTCCGGTCGCTGCGCTCCCTCCGCTTAGCAACCGCGCCCGTGACGGCACTGCACCAGCTTCCGCTCAAACGGGATCAGAGCGCCGGAACGGCAAGGAAAACGACCTGAGGAAGAGAACAACCCACCACACACAGGAAGGAGAACACCGTGAACACCAACACCGACATCAACGACCAAGCGCAAGAGATCGGCGGATATGTGGTCCCGTCCGACCCGATGGACGGCCTGCAGTGCGAGTCGTGCCAATAGACGCCACTGGCCACGAACGGGCAAACCCGATGGCCACCAGTGGGCACACCTCGTGTCCGCCCAGGCCGGTTTGGCGAGGCCGTCAAACAACGGAGGAAGCATGCGACCCTACACACCGGTCGAGATCATCACCGCAGGTATCAACGACACCCGGGAAACCTTCGCCGACCTCTACCTCACGTTGGCGGAGCTGCGTGAGCGCGCCGCGTACGAATACCACCGAGCATTCGTCGACCACGATGCCAGCTGTGGTGACGGTGGCCGGCTGCCGTTCCATCCGGCACCGGCCGGGTTCGGCGGTGACGAGGTCGCCATCCCCGCCCGGCCCGTCCGACTAGACCGGCTCACGGATGCTGGCCTCCAGCTCTACACCCACGGCATCCGCACCGCCCTGCAAGAACGCGCACACCTGCGCCAGCAGATCGATGACACCGTCCTCGACCTCGAACGCATACACACCGTGACCGACGGCACCACTGCGGGACTCGTCGCCAGCGTGCTGCACCACCTCGACGTGGTCGAACACCGCCGTCGCACGGCAACCGGCACCGCCAGCACCCGGCCGGTCACTGCCTGGAGCGACGCGCCCGTCCGTATCCCCGGCACCACCACCTACACCACCACTGTGAACAACCCCGTACAGCAGCACCCGTTCGGGTGAAAAGCCGACCCCACCGACCATCAGTAGACACACCTGTCTGCTGGCCCGGTATCCATACAGAAGAAGGAGTACTACACGCATGACTGTCATCGACGACACCACCCCCACCACCGCTGAGACCCCACACCCAGACCCGGGCGCGCTGGTTGTGAACCAGACACCAGCGGACGAGGACACGACGGATCACGGGCGCACCCGGAAACGGGCGATCGGGTTCATCACCGCCGCTCTCCTGGTCAGCGGAAGCATCACCGGCGGCTACGCGATCACTGTCGGCGCCGCCAGCAACGAACTCGACAGCTTGAACACCCAACTGGCCACCCTGGCCCGCACGGACGCCACCGCACACCGCGAATACCCGGCAGCGACGAGAACAGCCACCGGGTATGAAGCAACACTGGCCGGGATCCTTGGTGCACCTGCCGGGTCCCTCGACCCTCTCTCGCAGCGGCAACTCCAGCACGCCTCGAGCCTGTTGAACACGTTCCTGCACTTCAAGCCCGCCACCCCCATCACCGCAAAGCACGTGGCAGCGGACGGAATCCTGCTTCCCACCTACATTCACGCGATCGGGACCGCGAAAACCACCGTCGACGGGCAAACACCCAACGTCGACACCAGCAGCCGCATCGCCCACGGATACACCATCGCCCGACAACACGCCCAAGCTGCTTTGGCCACGATCGCGGCGACCCTTAAAGACCCCGCAGCAGCATTCCTGGCCGCGAACCCGAAAGCCGACCAGAACATCCAGAACGCGTTCACCGCAGAAACGGCGGTTGTTGAAGCCAACAAGAACCACCCAGCGCAACTGCCCGCGGCGCTCACCGCATACGTCAACGCCGCAACACAACTCGTCGCCTCCCAACAGGCTGCCCTCGCCGCCGAAGCCGCGGCAGCGGCCGCGGCAGCGCAAGCGGCGAACACCCCCACCTACACCGACCCCACCACCGGCCACACCATCACCAACCCCCACTACAACTCCAGCGGCGGAACCACCCACCACACCGGAAGCAGCGGAAACGGCGGCGGTAATGGTGGGAGCACGGGTGGAAGCGGGAACCCCGGCGGCACCGGCACCGGCACCAACGGCGGAGGCGGCGCCGGCGACGGCGGCAACAACGGTGGCGGTGGGCCGGCCCCTGTCGACCACACCCCACACGTCACCGCCAACGGCGATTACCGCCCGGGATGTGACGGGTTCTACATGTATTCGCAGTCCACCAACTCTGGTGGCGGGATCATCATCGACGTCGACTACTCCTACACGTACACCACCTACAGCACCGACGACGGCTGGGGGCTGAAGGTGTACGACTGCGACGAATAACCGCACGAGCAAAAGACAGCGGGGTGGCAGGTCAAATGACCTGCCACCCCGCTGCTGTGTTGCCTGCGCTTGGTTACTTGGCGTGTGCGCCCTTCTTCCGGCGGGAGATGGCCATGATGGCGGCTCCGGTTAGGAGCATGAGCGCGGCCCCGATGCCGAGGTAGACGTCCCGGGTGGTGTCCGAGCCGGTGTGGGCCAGGACGGCGGTGGGGGTGACGGTGAAGAGTTCGTCGTGGCAGCCGCCTTCAGCGATCACAACACCGTTGCTGTCGGTGGTGGTGTGCACGAACCCGTATCGCCCGGCAGGTAGCGACTTCGTGTCGGCGGTGGTCAGGTTGGCCGCAGCCGCTTTCCCTGTCGCCAGCTTGACGGCGGGGAGGGCCTCCACCTTCGTGGCAGGGGTGCAGACGAGCTGGGTGGTGTTCTCGGCTTGCCGGTAGAGGGTGACGGTGGTGGTTGCCCCGGCGGGAACCCACCCGCTGACATGGAGGGTGTCATGGCCCACCGTGCCGGCCACTAGACCGGCCGGTGGGGTGGATGTGACAGTCGGGGCGATGATCTTCGTCTGTTCTGTCGTGTCCCCGCACACACCGGTGCTGATGACCTGGCCTGTGTCGTGCAAGGTTGCGGTGACAACCCAGTTGATCACCGACCCGACAGGGGTGCCCGCATCGACCGGGAACTCCTCAGACGGGAACTCCCCCGCTGCCGTCGCGGTGACCGGGTGGGCGGAGTTGTAGGTGAGGGTGGTGGCATCGCACACCGGTTGGGTGCCGGGCTTCTGCAGGTACCCGGCGAAGGTCAGATCGACACCACCGGTCGGCATCGGCCCAGCCACAATCGCGATGTCCTGTGCCGCGCTCCCCGGGCCCGAACTCGCCAGCGCCTTGCTGGTCACGTTCGGGCCGACGATCTGCACGGTCTCGGCGGGGACGGCGAAGTCGTCAGCCCAGTCCGTGAAGAACCCCTGATACTGCGGTGGTTGCGCGCTCTTCTCGATACTCCACTGCATCGTCACATACCCGGGCTTCCACCCAACCTCCACCGGTGGGGCCTGCGCCGGGTCCGGACCATCCACCGTCTTAGTGACCGTGGCGATCAGCACCGCATCCTTCGACGGCTTCGCCGCCTGTTCGGGCTCGGTGGGGGTGTAGTAGGCGCGGCCGGTGAAGGTGACCGGGATCCGCTGCCCGGCTTCCTGCAACCACGCACCACCGACCAGGGACGGGGTCAGCATGTCCGTCACTTGCCCACCCAACGCAACCTGACGCGCATCCAAACGCTGCGCCAACGTAATGCCACGGGCGGAGTCTGACGGCGACAAACTCGTCGTGAAGTGCACCGTCGACGGACTGATGCTTGTCTCCGCCACCTGACCAAACCGATCCGTAAATGCGTAATTCGGAGGAAGCTGTGTCTTTACGCCAGCTGTCTGATCAAGCGCGTCAATCGACCAGACCCAGGTGTAATAGCCGGCCTCTTTGATCGCGGTATCGCTGGTGGCCGTGTAGGTCTTGTTAGGTCCAATCACATCCGAGGTGGTTACCGAGGCGTGACCGGCAATGGGCGCACCCGATGGAATCTGGTCTGATTCGGTAAACGGTTGTGTTGAGGGCCCAACAAGGGTGCCCTTCGCTGAGATAACGGCAAATGCACCACCGGACCGCTGCGCCCACGGGTTGTTCACGGTGTGTCCGTTGTCGGTGAAGGTGGTGGTGTTGAAGGTGAGGGTGTCCTGTGGTTTCTTGCCCGGTTCGACAAACTTCGATGCCACCCTCGTCCCGACAACGGGTGCGAAGAGGGTGGTGCGGTTGAAGGGGTCGTGCCCGCTGATCTGGTAGCTGCCACCGGTCCGTGCCCCGTTGCCGGCGAGGAGACGTTGCTGGGTGCCGGTGTCGAACTGGGTGAGCTCCGCTGCAGCACCGCCGGGATAGGTGACGGTGCCGGTGGCGCTGATCTGATAGTCCGGCGCGTTCTGAGGCGGGACACCCTGAACCGCTACTGACTGTCCATCCCGCAGCCCGGTGATGGTGTTGGTTCCGGTGGAGGGGAAGACACCGTTGGTGAGGGTCGTGGTGGTTGCTACTCCCCCGCTGATGCCGATGTGGGCGGTCATCGTGCCGGCGTAGTTGTTGCTGTCCACGTTGAACGTGTAACTGCCCGTTGGGGTCCCCGCCGGTGCACCAGACTGGTGTGCTTGCGCGTATGCCCACACTTCGTGGTACTTCGCCGTGATCTCCGGATGCGATGCACTAATGTATCCGGCACCTTCTTCCTCGGTGCCCTGTTGGATGCCGCCGCCGAGGTGGGAGCCGGTGTAGGCGTAGATGAGGAAGTTGAGCGCGGCCCGCGAGGTGGCGTCTCCGTGCCCATACACGTCGTAGGCGGCGTTGATTCCCGCCATCGCCGGCCCGGTGAGCGTGTATCCGTGGTCCGAGGCGAAGGAGGTGATCGTGTGCCCGGCACCCGTGTTCCCGGACGGCCACGCGCGGGACGGGTCGCCACAATAGGCGTCGACACCGCCGGGGGCGTTATACGAACCGGCGTACCCGCCGAACTTGGTCGCGTTCGCGACCCCCAACCCCTCCGACGCCAACACCTGAGGCGACTTCGCCGTCAGAGCGGCCGCTCTTTCTGCCGGGAGAACAGCACCGGTTGCGGCCGCGACGATAGCGGCCGCGGCCGTGACGGTCGCGGCACCCCGGAGAAGTCGCTCTAGCCGGGTGCGGGTGGTCGGCTGGGGCGGGTGGTTTGCAGCTGATGGGTCGGGTTTGACCGGCAGCGTCCCGTCTGGTCGTTTCCGAAACAACATGAAGAGGGATTCCTATCTATATGACTTGGCGCGACGATCGTTCGCGCGTCACAGATAGAAAGGGGGTGGTGCGCAGTCGACAACTGCGCACCACCCCGCACCCCTTGGAACGTCCCGGGTCAGGCGGCCTCAGCAGGCTCGGAGGACGCTATTCGAGAGGCGTACGTGTCGACCAGGGCCCGCAACCGGTCCCCGGAAAGCGGGGTATAGTGGCATGCCCCGCACGCGTGTGGCTGGTCGCGTACTCGAGCGCCGAGCACCGTCCTGCGGTCGTGCTCACCGTATTGATGAGCGTTCCGCAGTAACGCCACATGCGCCAGCAAACTTGACCGTTCCGGGTGCGGCCGCCCACCCCACAACACCTTGAACAGGGCGTCCAACTGCGTCCGGGTCAAAGCAGGGAATAACTCTTCCGCCAGCCGGACACGGTTCGTCTCCCCGCACTCCTTGTCCAGCTCATGCGACACTCCAACCATTGGGAGTGCCGACACAAACCAACACACCGCCTCCCCTACTGCCTCCCATAGCGCGGGCGGTGTTTCCGGCCGGAGCAACTCGAACGTGTGCACGGCCAACGCCTCCCACCCCTGGTCTAAGCTTGCCGATGCCGCAGGTGCCTCCGGTTGAATGCCCGCCTCTCGCAACTCGTCGAGAGAGACTTCAGCTGTCGGTGAGCGGTCTTGGGCGACCTCGTCATACACCCATCCTCTGCCCTGCTTTGGCGTTGGAGGTTTTGTCGCGCACCGAACCACAAACCCGATCGGGCTCTGCGCCGCCACAATCTGCGGCAACACCAAGGGGCGGCTATCACGGCGACGAACAACATCTCTCTCTGCCTCGAGCTGGAGGCGCGTCACCACCATGCTCACGGCCCGGTTCTCATCAAAATCAGATGCTCCAAGCCGGCCACGAGCGACCGCCACGATCGGTCCCGCAAGATACTGACGGATCATCGCCACGTACCGCGCACTGCACCCACGATCCATCAGCACGTCCGAACCGCCCGCGAGGATGTTGACAGCCTCTACCAGAGCCGCCGCCGCTTCACCACGCGAAAGCTCAAACACCACCCACCCCCGACCCCGGCACTACCAGATCATCCAAGCCAGCCTGCGCGGCCACCTCGTCCAGCAACGCCAACGCCTCACGCAACGACTCACGAACAGACACCGCATACAAGGGCGCGTGGCGCATAGCGCCCACGAGCTCGTCGCGCGGCGTCAACGCGAGAAGGGACGCAGGCAACGTCGCCTTCCTCACCAACTGTCGCATCACCCGCCGCTCCACCGAAGAAGGCGTGCATGGAACCCGTGATTGTGCAGCAATGGCAGCACCGGGACGGCGCGCGTCGTTCTCGTGAGCCGCGGTTGCAAGAGCTGTACGTGAAGTGCCCACCAGGAAGGACGCAGGCATCGTCCCTTTGCGCACCAACTCCCGCATCAGCTCACGCTCAACCGGATTCCGCATCTCGGATTCTGCCGCAGTAGCGCTGTCATCCTTGAAGCCCAGATCCTGTAAGTGCATACAATGCACTATAGTGCGGAAAGCGCACTATAGTGCCATGGAGCTGGCATTTGGGATCGGACTGCCTCGGCGAGCAAGCTGTCGATTGCTTTCAAATAGAAGCGCGAATCCCACCACCAGGCTCAGGCATGTTGCAACGACTAACGCCCCGTCTAGTCCCTCGAGGGCTGTTGCCCGTGTCGTCATAGTCAAGCCGACGAGAGTCAGGCGTTCGATTGCCGTCAGGAGGCCAATGGCAAAGCCGACCCCGACGAGCGAACACCCCAGCCTTTGCATGATGGGCTGAGGGGAGACGCGGACTCGGGCATTGGCTCGACGAATAACCAAGATCGCGCACCCCGCTGAATAGACGTTGACCAGCTGCGTAAAGGCGAGAACCTGCCATTCTTCTCGATAGGGCTCGACGCGGTAAGCGGTGGTGGGCATCTCAGCGAGGCTGAAAAGTATGCACACCAGCGCAAGAGTCACTGTGGCCAACGCCACACCGGACCATGACGTCAATGACCCCGGGGTGATGGGGTGTCGCGTCGGAGCGAATGAAGATGTGAGAAAGAACATTGCGATAACGAAGGTCAATTGCACAACTAAGTAGAGGCTGTTGTTGCCGCCAATCGCTGGATCAATCGCGAGATAGATTGGCTTGACGTTGAGTGTCAAGCAGAGCGCGAGGCTGGCAAGGCCCATGATCGCGAACGCTGACTGGGCGCCGGTGCTTCGGAGCAACCGCACCGCGGCAGCGATGCACGCCACTGCCCCAACAACTATCAACAGGTTCCAGGACGACAATGCGTTTCTCCTCTTAGAGGTTCTGGATCTCCCTAAGCAACTGCGCGTCGTGCGCGGCTTTGGCCTCGGCTGCTCTCTCGGCCTCGTTGCGTGCCCTGTCGCGGGCTTTCGAGATCAACTCTCCAAGGTCTACGCGCATGGCATCGGCCAGCTTGATCAATTCGCCAGCCGTGATCTCCTTTTCACCCTTGAAGATTCGCTGCACGGTAAAACGCCCCAAGGATAACTCTGAGGCAAGCTGCTTTATTGGAATCCCGGCGAGTGCGCGAGCCATACGTAGCTCAGCGGCAAGAGCATCGTTGAGCGTCGGTGGCGAGACGGCACGCATATCGCTCATTCAATGATCATAAGTAGGCGATGCTGGTCCGAAGCCACTAAGGTGCAGAATAAGCTCTTATGTGCAAGATTGGTAACACTTCGTGGACCTGTCACGTCTGTGCGGAGAGAGCGGTACAGAAGAAGGAAGGGATGCGCGCAGTGCTCACGGCCCCAATCGCGAGCGGACCAACAGACAATTCCCGACGGCGGATGGTCCGCTCGATAGCGGATCACATGTTTCCCCGACACGCGCCCACCATCCCAGATTCAGATTCTGCCGCCTTATACGGTGACGGCATGGCAGCTCAACGGTATCGAGGCGGAAGACGCAGCAAGGGTGAGCGCGAGCCGCTCATTTCGAGGGTTGCTCCAGCGATCGGCGATGCTGTTCGCCATCGAGCCAGCAGGCAGGGACTCACCGTTAACGACTTCATCGCCTGTGTGCTTGCGAAAGAAGTCGGCATGCCTGAGCTGGCGCCCACGCACGGATCAAACGAGGAGCTGCCCATCTCAGCCGCTTAACCAGAAAGGGCCCGTCACCGAAGTGACGGGCCGCTCCCAAAGTCTGGAGCTCAAACCCTCAAAACTTGGCGGTCGCGAGGTTCGAGCTTCATCTCATGAATGAAATCCACATCCGGTAGGAGCCGGAGGCTTCTTTACACCCTCTGAGAGGAGTTGGCAGCATCGTAACCCAGATTTCGGGTTCGTGCACGTGCGCGCGTGTTCCGCGTGTCGGCGTGTCGGCCGTGAACCGCTCCGTCGCCCGTCTTGTCGACGTCGAGCTGCAGCTGTCTCTCTCCCCCGTTTCTGCCCCGCTGCAGGCCCGCACGATGTCGTGCCCGGCCGCCGGTGGCGCCCGTCCTGCACGCCCGATTGACTCCGTCGACGGCGCGTGCGCCCAGCTCCTCACCCTGAGGAGGACGGTCATCACCCAGTAGCGCAGAGACCGTGGCCGGCGCCAAGCGCCCGCCCTCCCCCGCACCGGTCGGCCCGCCTCCGCGCGGTTCCGGCACATCGCATCACAGAAGCGCCGTCACCTGCGGCGATCTTGTTGCGCCCGAAAACAGTGCCGAGCACATGTCGGCAGCTTTGCTGCGCCCATTTCCAGGAAGGACCACCCCGGTCATGAGAGCCACCACGGCTAAGGCCAAACGCCGCGCCCTCACAGCCGCGCAGGCGTCCCGGCGCCCGGCCGGCTACCCGCTCGCCACCGCCAGCGTGCGGACGGCGCGGGAGGCGCTGGATTCGCTCGAGGAGTTCGCCCGGCAGGCGCCGCCGACCCCTGAGGGGCGCGTGCGGGAGAAGACCAGCTGGTCGATCCCGATCGAGCCCGGCGCCTGGGCGGCCGTCCCGTGCTGGGAGTCCCGCCGGCAGTGGCGCGACATCCTGCTGGACCTGCAGAACGACAACGACCCGCTGTGGCTGGAAGCACGGGCGAAGTGGAAGATGGCCAACCGCACCGCCTTTGCCGTCGCCTACGTGCTCTCCGAGGCTGCGGACGGCAAGACCGGCCGCCACGTCACCATCTCCTACCGCACCGTCCGCGCCCGGGTGCTGGCCAACACCAGCCGCGGGAGCGGCCGCCCGATCCGCATCGGGGACAGCGCCGTGGCGAAGTGCGTGAAGATGCTCGAGCACGTCGGCCTGCTGCGCCGGATGGCGACCGGGCGCAACATGCTCTCCCGCGAGGAGCGCGCCGAAGCGTTCCACACCCACGAAGGCACCCAGACCGCGGCCGCCAACGTCTTCGCCTGCACCACCCCCGCCCGCCTCGCCGCCGCCGGCGGGACGCCCCTCGCAAGCTCCCCTGCAGCACGGACGGCTGCCCCGGTTCGACCTGTGGATAAGTCCTGCACCGATACGACGATTTCCGACCTATCCCCGCTTCGCTCTTCAAACACAACTGGTCCAGAAAACCTAGATCACCTCCCCCTACGGGAGATGGAGCGCTCTTCGAGCGCACAGCCTGGAATAAAGCGGGTTGTTTCTGAGGAAGCATCAGCTTACGTTCCCGAGACCCCGCGAACGCCGGGACGGATCGAACTGCTGGCTCGCCTGGACCAGTGGAGCTCCGGCAAAGACATGATCCTCTCCCCCGACACGGCGGCGCCCGCCGATCCCGCCCAGCTGCGCGGGGCATTCACCCGCGAACGCATCGGGAAGTCCGGATTCCCGCTGGTCAACCGGATCGGCCGACTGGAAGCAGCGCTGCTGCAGGCCGGTGTCGACCTGGACGCCTGGACCTGGTGGCAGATCGTCGAGCAAGTCGAACGCCGCTTCGCCACCGACAAACTCACCGCCGCCGCCCGTGTCGCCGCCGCCGATGACCCGATCGGCTACTTCACGTGGATGGTCAAAGCCACCATCACGGCCGGCGACACCCCCCGCACCATCACCCCGCCCTCCCCCTGGAACCCCGCCTACCAGCCGGCGGCCGCCACGGCGTCCCGGCCGGCGCCGGCCGGCCCCTCGCCCGCAGCTCCCGTCGACGACCAGGCCGACGTCGTCGACGCCGAGTTCACCCTCTCGCAGCTGCACGCGGCCGCGGCCGCCGAACGCGACACCCGCCGTGCGCAGCTGCGCACCGCCCGGCGCGCGATCACCGACGTCCTCTTCGGCGAAGGCCGCCACCCCCACGAATTCGAGACGCCCGCCCGCGACCTGCACGCCGAGATCCAAGCCCTCCACGAGCGCCTCACCCGCCGCGGCTGGACGCTCGACCTCCACGAGCTCGCCCAGGGCGAGATCCGCTGGAACGACGAACGCACCCGCACTCCCCACCCCGCCGACGGCCTGGAACCGGTCACCAGCATCGCCTTCATCGTCCCCCGCACCGCCGGCACCCACGCCCACTACAACCTCAACACCGCAGGTACCCCCACAACCCACCTCCGCCTCACCCTCCCCCAACTCCACACCGCCCTCGACCGCCGACACTGAAGCCGTCCAGGCGTTTCGAGTCCCCATGCAGCTTCCAGACAGTATGTTTTCGGCGAACATACAAGACCGCGGCCGAGGCCGCACAGCACCAAAGGGGGAAACGGGTGGGCACCATCACGCCGCGCACGTCGACGAGACGAATCCGACGCGCACGCAAGGCGGTTGCAGCTCTCCTGCAGGATCAGCGTGCCGAGTCGATACGTCTTGAGCGGAAGCGGTGCGCCGAGACGGCGCGGATCCGCGATGCCGCGTAACTCGACGCCTACCAGACCGCCCGAGTCGAGATCTACGCCCCCTTCATCGACGCGATCCGGAACGCGTCAACAGACGTAGCATTCGCAGCGACCAGCGACCAGCGACCAGCGACCAGCGACCAGCGACCAGCGACCAGCGACCAGCGACCAGCGACCAGCGACCAGCGACCGCGAGATCGCCGACATGATCCGCTGACTTTCCCTTCTGGCCTGTATCGATCCACAAGAGGAATCATGGCGTTCAACATCTAAAGAAAGAGTTGAAAGCCACGTAACAAACGTATTCAACGCAAGGAAAGATAGACAATAAAGACTTGGGTTTATTGTCTATCTTGCAATAGCGTGAAGACGGCGTGTTTACCGCCGAAGTAACGCAAGAAAGACAAGACTTGAAAGGCAAGTGTTTTTGAGATGAGGAGACTCGTGGGACCTAGAACTCTTCGACGACGCCTGTTGGCGCTGACAAAGCGACCGCGTGTGTTCATGATCGGGAATCACAAGGGGGGAGTGGGCAAGACCTCAGTGACGATCCAGCTTGCTGCTGCGCTAGCGCGGATGGGGTTCCGGATCCTCGTAGTGGACATGGACCCACAGGCAAATCTCACACGTCGGCTGGGATATGAATACGATGATGATCCCTTCGCGACCGTCTCAGAAGCGATCAAGCAGAACGCCGACGGCGCAGCAGAAGGAGTCGTGCTCGGCGCGAACTGGGTCGACGAGAAGTCGGGGGAGCCAACTGCTGAGGCCCAACTGATTGACATCATCCCCTCGCGGTTCGACCTGATCAACCGTGAACAGGAGGCCGGCGCGATCGGATCAGTCCGACGGCTGAGGAAGGCTCTCTCACAGTGGAGCGACCGCTATGACTTCGTGCTCATCGACACACGACCTGACCTAGGGCACCTGGTGCAGATGGCCATGGCGGCCGCAGACGAAGTGCTCGTGGTATTCGACCCTGAGTACGACACCGTCGGGGGAGCGATGCGAATGGAGACCTTCGTAGAAGATCATGCTGTGGACCTCGGTAATCCGACGCTCCGCGTGACCGGATACATCGTGAACGCGTACGACCGCAGCGCCGAACACGACTTCCAGCTCGCCGGCCTCCCGGACGCGGTCAAGAGCAAGCTGTTTCGGCTCGACGTGGGGGGCAGCGTGGTCGACCTCGACGATGGCGGGAACGAGTACCGCATGCCCAGCTTTATCCCGCGCTTCACCCGAATTAAGGAAGCTGACGGGGCGGGTGCCTCCGTGAGCGAGTACCGGAACCGGCGTGGACGTGAAGTGACAGCGATCTATGACCGCCTGGCGGAGAGGTTTGTGGACCGCGTGATAACCAGGGCGGAGGAGGCAGCATGAGCACCCAGAGACGGCGACCCAGCGATGCGGTCGCGCCGCGCCTCGCGCCGCAGGTAGAGCGCATCAACACCGGTGTGGATGAAGTCGCTCTCGCGAGCACCGCTGTGATCGAACCCACGCAACTGGATACGGTGTCCCCGCCGAGCGGTCCCCGGAAGACGGATTCGTCCAAGTCCTCAACGCCAACGTTCGCGGCAGAGCAGGAACTTCCTCGACCAAAGCCAGCTGCTGCACGGAGCCGAGCGGGTAACAGGGACGAATCACTGCTCCTCCCCGAGCCTGAGCCGGGCGAGGACCTCAGCAAAGTGACGCAAACCCTGCAGCTGAGGAATTGGATACGTCTTCGCGCCCAGACCGCCGTTCTTAGGACTGGTGGACTGGATGGCGGGTACAACTCTCTGCAAGCACTCGTCGAAGGGGCTCTACTGCGCGAGATCGCTCGCCTGCAGAGCGAATTCAACAACGGCGAGCCATACCCTCCGAACCAACAAGCATTCCGCACCGGACGACCCCTCGGGAGCTAAGGCCTGCTGATCGGCCCCGTGACGTTCTGAAGTCGCGGGGCCGTTCCGTTGTTCGGGCACGAGCGATCTGAATTATCGAGGCGACGAGCGGTAGCCTTCGTGGCTGGAGGTGTGCGCATGGCGACCGAGATCGAGCTGCGACGGGTGGGGGAGCGGTGTCAGGGTGTCGCCCGGCTCCTGGCGGAGGTGCATGATGAGGCGGCTTCATATGGTGAGCTTGACGAGCTGACGCGGCGCCGGGAGTTGAAGCAGTTCGCTCTGCTGCAGGGCGCTCTGTGGGTGGCTGCGTCTCAGCTGGTGGAGGAGTTGTTTGAGGAGCATGGCCGGGCCGTCGCCGCCATTGTCGCGGGTCGGCCGTGGGGGTGGGAGCAGGAGCCGGTGTGTGGTGGCCTTCCGCGACGCTTCGCGGCGCACTACTCGCCGCACTTCGTACGTCAGCTGATCGTGGCCGCTGGGGCGGTCACGGCGCGACTGACGGGGGAGTGGGCGCATCCGGTGTCGGTGCTCGAGGAGATCGCGCTATGGCTGCTGATCGGGCAGGTTCAGGTCGTCGTCGACGACAACGGGATCCGGCTCGATCCGGGGTGGCGGGACGAGCTCGGCGGGCTGCTGTTCGAGGACGACGACGTCCAGGTGCTGTTCGATGACCCGGACGACGTCGGCAACGAGGTGCTGTTCCAGGCCGCGGGGGAGCACTACCTGCCGGAGAACTGGACGATGTCGTTCTCTGAGGTAGCGAATCAGGCCCCCTACCTCGCAGGGGACAGCTGATCACTTTTCCTCGATAGGTGCGGGGGAGTGGGCGGGTGCTGTGCGGTGAGCGTTTACTGCAGGAGCCGGCCTTCGGGGGAAATAGTGTGGGGGGATGCGAGTAGGTGTGTACGTGGACGGGTTCAACCTGTACTACGGGGCGCGGGGGTTGTGTGGCAAGTCGACGGCGGGTTGGCGGTGGTTGCATCTCCGCGACCTGGTGACGTCGGTGATCGGTTCTCAGTCGGGATGGTTGGGCGTTGCTTCAACGCGTGTGGTTTATTGCACCGCTCGGATCAGTGGTGCCTCGAATCCGAGCGGTCAGCGCGATCAGGATGTGTACTTGCGAGCGTTGACGGCCGCGGGAGCCGTCGACGAGCTGTCGATGGGTAACTACGTCTCCCGAACTTCCACCGCCCCGTTAGCGACCGCTGGCCCGAATGGGAAACCGGTCTTGACGGTCCCGCATTGGCCAGTCATGATCCAGGACTCGACCGGAGTGGCGCAACCGGATGCCGTGTTCATGGCATCTGTAGCTCGGCGCGAGGAGAAAGGTTCCGACGTCAACGTTGCTTCGCATCTATTGCTGGATGTGCTCGGCGATCGGGTGGACGCGGCGGTCGTGGTGAGCAACGATAGCGATCTCGCTTTTCCTGTGGCGGAAGCGCGCAAGCGAGTGCCCGTCGGACTGATCAACCCGACCAAGAGCTATCGTGCTGGCAAGCTAGGGGGAACCCCCGCAGATGGGGTTGGTGGCCACTGGTGGTATCAGCTCACTCCGCTGGACCTGAAGAGTGCGCAGCTGCCGGACGCGGTTGGGCGGACGGTGCGACCGCAGGGCTGGTAGATCGAGGGGTCCTTAGCGGCGACGAGTAGCGTTGATTGGTGGCGGTGATGTTTACAAATAAGCGCTATGCCCGATAGTATGAACGCATACCACTCGGCCCCTCTGGGGCCGAGTTTTTTGTGCCACCCATTGCAGACGGACCGCACGGCGCTTCGGCCCGGACGTCTTACCCGGCAACATCTAGGGCGTGTCTCCTAACCGTTGTTGTGGTCGTGGTGCAGGCTGGGCGTTGTGTTGCGGTCTCGGGTGTTGTCGGATTCTCAGTGGGAGCGGATCGCGTCGTTGATGCCGGCCCCGTCGCCGAAGGGCGGTCGCCCGTTCGGTGATCATCGTTTGGTGGTCGAGGCCATCATTTGGCGGTATCGGACCGGGATTCCGTGGCGGGATCTGCCGGCGGAGTTCGGTCCCTGGCAGACGGTCTGGAAGCGTCACAACCGATTCAGTCACGACGGCACCTGGGACCGGGTGCATGCTGCGCTGTTGACTGAGGCCGACGCGGCCGGGGTGCTGGATTGGACGGTGAGCGTGGATTCCACGATCAACCGAGCCCACCAGCATGCGACCACCTTCGCCCGTGTCGAGGAGCCCGCGGGCCGCCGCCCCACCAACACCCCAGGGGGCACGATCGAATCACAAGAATCTTCGTCAGGAACCCGCTGACCACGCGATCGGCCGCTCGCGTGGCGGCCTGTCGACGAAGATCCACCAACTCGTCGATGGCAACGGACTCCCGCTTGTCGTGCTCCTCACGCCGGGCCAGTCCGGTGATTCGCCGATGTTTGACGCCTTGATGGGACAGCTCCGAGTAGATCGAATGGGTCGAGCTCGCACCCGGCCCGACGCCGTCCGCGGCGACAAAGCGTATTCATCACGCGCAATCCGCTCCCACCTCCGCCGACGCGGTATCGCGGCAGTCATCCCCGAACCCGACGATCAGAAGCGACACCGCCTCAACCGCGGCAGCGCGGGCGGCAGACCACCCCGATTCGACGCGATCAACTACCGAGGACGGAACGTCATCGAACGCGGCTTCTGCGACACCAAGCAATGGCGAGGCCTCGCCACCCGCTACGACAACCTCGCCGTCACCTACCGGGGAGCAGTCGTCCTCCGCGCAATCACACTCTGGCTCAAACGGTTAGAAGACACGCCCTAGGTGTGCAACGGAGGGAGGTTTATGACACAGGGTTGCGTGTTTTCTTGCTTGTCGGTTTATAACATGCGCAGAGGCACCAGGCCTTTTAGGGCGAGAGCACGTCCAGTAGTCATCGGAGCAAAGGTAGCTCCAATTCTCTCCACCTTAGTGAGCCCTCTG
Source organism: Leifsonia sp. ZF2019 (assembly GCF_019924635.1). NCBI lineage: Bacteria > Bacillati > Actinomycetota > Actinomycetes > Micrococcales > Microbacteriaceae > Leifsonia > Leifsonia sp. ZF2019. Next base: position 33,807 of record NZ_CP065038.1, on the reverse strand, counting down.
TCGTAAACCGGCATCGCGTTGTGCTATAGCACGTTCTACTTCGTTCTGACACTTTATACCCTCAGCGGAGAACGGGGGGATCCGCTGACAAGCTGTCATCTTCGCCTCAATATCCGCCTGACACGCCCGTTCGGACGCCACCTCGTCCCACGTCGGATAATCCTCACCAGAAGCTAAGTTCTGAAACGTCTCGCAAGGTGAAACATCAGTTGGTTCTGCGGCTTGCGCCAGACTGGGCGCCGCTACACCGCTGATGATGATCGCACCCGCAATTCCGAGCTCGGTGAGGAATCGCTTCTTTGTGATTGCCATGAAACCGCCTTTCTCCATCAACGTATTGGCTTTGCTCCACGCTTTCAGAGTCGAACCAGTTCACACGGGAACCAGTGGATGTTCTTCCCTTTCCTGACGGGAGCCTGACCCTTGATCATGCCGCGATTTCGGCGGTGGTGTGAAGGGCTTCATGGTCGGCGGTGCTGAGGTTGCCGAGGCTGGTGTGTCGCCGGAGCGGGTTGTAGAAGCCCTCGATCCACTCGAACATGGCCGAGGCGAGCGATAACCCCGGCAGCACCCGTTGTCACCTGGGAACGCATCTCAGGTGCCCTCCTTCGCCGTCGGCCCAGCCGCCCGGTTCGCTCTCAGCCGGGCTGTCAACTCCCTCCCTTGCACGCTGCCGCCGAGAGAAGGACCCACCACGACGGCGTTCTCCCGGCGCCCGATCAGCTGTCCGCGGGCATCCCGCCCACGAGCACTTCGATTCTTTTGATTCCGACGACCTGTTGTGTTCATAAATCCACGTTAGAAACCCACACCTACGACACGCATCAACGCACAGACCCACACGCGCTCAGACCCCGGTACCAACTCGGGAGGTACGAGAAGGACGTGGGACTGCTTCTGGGGAACGGTCCACGCGTTCCATCTCCCGCAATAGTGGTGGGGTGAATTCATATGTTCTCGCTGTACATGGGCGGGTGCACCGGGTGGCAGCGGTTGGAATGCCCATGTGAGCAAAGGAGCACACATGAAGAGCACAATCCTTGGGCGGCTACTGGGCGGGGTCAGCGCACTCACGTTGGGACTATCCATCTACGCCCTATTGAACGTATTGTCACTCAATGGACTATCGCGTCTGCCAATCCGAGCCCTGGACGCCGTGCTCGGCGAATTTGCGTCTTTCGTCGACGGCCGGCCTCTTGGGGCCTCGGTTGGGATGATCTTTTCATTGTTGTGAAAGAGCTTTAAGAGAACCAAGCCGCTGTTGTCCGGTGCTTGAGGAAGGACTCAAAGGGGAATGATGCGCAGAAAACTAATCGGTGGCGGGGTTTTCCTTGCCACAATCGCGTTACTGGTCGGAATCGTCGCTCCCGCTCAGGCTGAAGATCCAACCCCGGCACCCACCGACCCGAGCGCACCAGTCACAACAAATGTTGCCCCTACCCCGCCCGACAGCACCCCCAACCCTACCCCGCCCCCGACTGATCAAAACTCACCAACCCCGGAACCTCCGGCTCAAACAGATCCGGCTGTTCCTACCCCAGAGGGGACCATCACCCCACCCCTACAAACAGATGCGCGGTGGACTCTTAACATAAGCAACAACACAGATTTTAAGTTGACGGTTTCGCGCACAAATTGGTTATGCATTGACCCGGGGTCAGGTGAAGACGAGACCAAATCCTTCACTCTTGATCCCGGTCAGACTCTCGGTAGAAGTTGGTATGACATTAATTCGGTGACCGGTTTGTGGGGTAACTGGGGTTGCGCTGATCCCCTTAGCGGTAATCGCATGAAACGTATTAGCTGGAACGTCACCTGGACGGATGAGATGGGTCACAACCAGCAGGCGGGAATGAAATGGGAGCACTGGCACACCGACCACGACGGTTGGAAAACCAAATTCACCACAGTAATTCCAGGCGCTGCCACCAGTTGCGGCATTGACTCATACAACACTGATGCTTCCTGCGAGGGGGGGTCGCAGGAGTTTTATTTTCAGAATCCCCGCTTACTAACGGTAGGAGGCAGTTCGGATCTTGATCATTTTACCGAAGGTAAGTCATACGGATTCTTGTCCACTTCGGCCGCTGGGGTGGGTATGCCGGAAGGACGGGTCAGAATCGGCGCAGGAACTTCGAGTGGCGGCCCCGATGCCTCACAGGAAGTCTGCACTGGCTCCGGGATCTCCTGGCTTCAGTCTTGTGACGGGAAGATTCCGTGGTCCGTGAATGGTGAGAATGTTGAGGGGTTGTGGCTCGAACCGGTAGGTATTGATCCGACTATCAAGGTGGGATGGAGCCGGTTTGTTCGGATCACAATGACGGCTGCTTTGCCTGTGACCATCGATCAAGGTGATGACGACGTGGTCTACGGGGACACGTTCGAATTTTCCGGCACTCGAAGTGTGGATGACACGGTGAAAGTGACGGTTGGCGAAAGTAGCGACTTTGTTTGTGAGGATGACCGCAAGTCGGGTACTACTTGGTCATGTGTCGGAAAGATTACCGCACCGACGGGTGACCAGACATTCACGGCTTCGGAGACACGCCCTGGTAGCTCGGCGTCGATTGTTTTGAATGTCACAGATGTCGAGTTGAAGGTGACAGACCCGAGCGAAAGCCGGATCACAAAGGATTATGGCTGGCGAACGCACTTCGAGGGGAGTGGGACGCCGGGCAAGCAACTAACGGTGACAGACACGTCCACGAGCGATATTTTGTGTAGTAAACAGATCGACTCTGATGGGGACTGGTCGTGCTCTCCGGGTCCTCTCTTGGGGCTCGGCACGCATAAAATCAAGTTTTCGCAGTCGGGTTCAAATGCAGCAAAGCACCGCACTGTCACTATCGTCGATGATGTTTTGTCGGTCACTGACCCGAAGGATGAATCGATAACCCGCGCTTATGGGGACGAGATCACGTTTGACGGGACGGCGACACGGGGTCAAACTGTCACCGTGAAGAGCGAAGACGGCTCCCTGATGGTGTGTGATCGGGTGCCTGTTGATAGCGAGGGTAAGTGGTCGTGTACGTCGAAGAAGGAGCTTGAGAATCTTCTGCCTGTAGGCACGAACGTCCTCACCATAACCCAGTCCGGTGATACAAGATCTCCGAAGCATCGAACTGTGACGATCGTCGATGATCCGCTGACGGTGATCGAGCCAACTGACGAAGAGCTCTCTGTAGTTTCGGGGGATCCGGTCCGGTTTGTGGGGAGTGCGACGCCGGGTCAGACAGTGACAGTGAAAACCACGAACGATTTTGCGCACAAGACCGACTCGGTGGTGTGTGACAAGGTTCCGGTTGACAAGAATGGGGTATGGGGCTGCATAGCGGGGAACGACAACAATAATCTTCTGCCTATTGGGAAGAATCAGATCAAAGTAACCCAGTCCGGTGATGATTCGGGGGCTTCCACGTCGCGGACGGTGTCGGTTCGGCCGGTGAGCCCCGTAGTGACTTCCCCAGCGGATAAGGCAAGGTTTGGTTTGAAGCAGCCTGCCGTGTTCAGCGGGACAGCTACTCCGGGTGACGTGTTGAAGGTCACTGCGACAGTGAAAGGGAAGGACATTCCCCAGGGGAGTGGGTGTGAGCAGATCCTGGTGAAACAAGACACTACGTGGTCCTGCACAGGCAAAAACGCTAAGGGTGAGTCATACTTTCCGGCAGGGGATGACGTCGATATCACGGTTATGGATACGAATACCCAGTTCGGCGAGGCGACGACAACTCTGACGATTCACGTGACCCATAAGCTGACATGGGAGAACCCAGCGAAGGACAAGAAAGTCCCTTACTTTGGCCCGAATCAAATTCTCAACCTAAATGGATTCGGTGCCCTCGGCGACAGGGTCCACGTGGAAGCGGTGCAGGCGGATAGCGGTTCGGATCATTTGGAGCCGGTCGGTGGAAAAAGCGGGTGTAAACCTGAAGAGGGGGATGATGGTGATACACCAACCTCGAACCCGCCAGGTGATGGTAAATCAGCGTCAACCACCGTTGGAAGCGCGTCCTATTGGGCGTGTGCTTTCCACGCAAAATTAGGTTCGTGGTCAGGGAAAGCCTGGCAAACCGTTGCGGGACAAGAATCTGAGGTTACGTCTGCGTTCACGATCGCTAAGGCTGCCGCCGTGACGGTGACGTCTCCTGCAGCAGGGGGGGAGGTTTCTCAGAATGGTTCAACGGTTGATTTCTCGGGGACCGCGGCCGGCGGCATGATCGTGAACGTGGATGTGCCGGGCACGGAGGGGTGTTTTGCTCCAGTTCCGGGCGAGGTTGATACGCCCCAGAACTGGAGCTGCACGGTCACGGGTTTGAAGAAAGGCCAAGCCTACAAAGCGACCACATACCAGTTGGATAACGACTTGGGGATGAAAGATCCGCGGACGGTGGACAGTGATTTCACGGTGGACGCGTTGACCATTGACTCTCCAGAGCAGGATCACATTTTCCCGCAGGGCACCACCACGGTTGATTTCTCCGGGCATGGCACACCGGGCGTGAAGCTGAGTGTGGCGTTCAAGAATGAGCATGTGGCCCCGTTGTGTGAGGCAACAGTGCAGCCAGACAAGTCGTGGGCGTGTGAAACACGACAGATGCGCCCGGGAGCTTTTGAAGTAGTCGCTCGGGATGATAAGGGTTCCGAATCGGATCCTGTCGCGATCACGATTCTCCACACCGGAGCACAGGACTTAGGTGTGGGTGTTGTGGATTCAGCGATAGACGAAACCAATCACCGTGCCTACCTCACAACTAAGGACGGCGACGTTGTCGTGATGGACACAGGGAATGATCAGATAATCAAGAATATTCCGGGAGGGGGTGACGGACCAATCAAGGTTGATCAGGACAGTCACCTTGCCTATGCCCTGTTCAAGAACTCCCAGATCAAAGTCATCGACACTTCCGCGGATAAAGTTGTGAAGTCATTCGACGCTTTCCAGGGACTTGCGCGACCGGATGCGTGGCGTGCTTATGGCATATCGCTTGATACAAACTCGAAGAGGATTTATTTCACTGCCATGTTCAAGCCATACGCTGCTTTCTCTGGCCCTGTCTCACTTCTCTCTATACCGATGGAGGGGTACCAAGACGTAAATGATTTAGGTAATCTCGGCAACAATTATGACAACTCGGTTGTCATGGCCGAAGACTCTTCGGTTCACCGCACCTATGTCACGTCCGACTCCGATGGAGGCAATATTTGGGTCGCGGGTTCTGGGGGGCAACCAGAGATAATTGATGCCAGTTTTGGTGGTGCGTGGAAAAAGGCTGTGGCTGATGAGGCTAACCACCGGGTCTATTTCGTGAGTGACTCCGGGTGGGTGATCGCGGTCGACACCCAAACAAACGAGATCGTCAGCAAGCAAAAGTTCGAGGGAGCCAGCTTTACCGCTATCAGCACGGACCCGAAAACGGACCGGGTCTATGCAATTGATAACAGCACCGGGAAAATCTATTCGCTGAAACGGTCCACTCTGGAGTTGGAGAAAACATCTGCCCCGTCAGCGGGCTGGACACCGGAGAAGGTCACGTCGATCAATGTTCAATACGACGACAACTTGCTGTACTACACGACCGAGAGCGGCAAGGTGTGGTCGTATGACGCGGCGATCCTCGGATAACACATAAAACCGCCGCTGCGGGGTCGCGGCCCTGGTCCAACCGGGTGCCGCGGTCCCCGCGGCTTAACTATTATCCTCAGCAAAGTCACTGCTGTTAACACGGAAACCAAGGGGCAAGATAATGCGTGAACAGGACACCAAACCAGAAAACGCAGAAACAAGACCAGAACCAGTAAAAGCGTCGAAAACTACCGAACAAAGACTGGGTCTCGTTGGGTTGGTCCTCGCGATAATCGCATTCATTTTCGCGTTCATCCCGATCCTCAGCTTCACCGCATGGTTACCAGCCGCAGCCGCGTTGACAATAACGATCTATAGCCTTATCGCGAAAAACCATCACACCCGCGTAACTTGGGTTTCTCTGATCATCGCCGCAGTCGCCTGGGTCGTGGCGATCATTGTTTCCGTGATGTCGATTATGAGCGGAGCATCCTTCTTGTTTGGTCGGCCGGGCCTGCCCATCTTTGCTCTACCGGCGGGGACCACGACCGTTCAATACGACGTAACCATCGACAATGGAACGATCGATAGAATCACCTACGCTGACCCAAGCATCGGTCACAGTGGGGACAACTTCCAACCCGCCACCGTCAACTATGTCCAACCCGCGGCCCCGTTCCGCAAAAAGATTGATGCGGATAAACGCATCCTCACCAACGAAACCACCTACAAACTGGTTGCTTCCACCGACAAAACCGGTGGAACCATTTTCTGCACCATCACCGTTGATGGCAAAATCATCTCCCAACAAAAAGCGACCGGACCCCACGCCACCGCCGACTGCTCCGCAACCCGATAGCCGCCTTGACCAGGGATGGTTTGACGACATCCGGGATTATGGGGTAGTGGCCAGGTTCTCTCTGGTACGTGTCTTTCTGAGAGAAACGAACGTGGGAATCACTGTGGCGAGGGACACAAGCATGGGTTCCCCCGGCGAAGATCTGTTATGGGACGATGGGTGGGACCGCGGCGGACAATCGCTGAGATAGGGCACCGGCGACGATCGCTCGCTGCGGTGGCGACGATGGCGAGGATCTGGGGTGCCCAACTCAGTTCCAACCAATGAAGTTGGGACTGCTGAGCGTTTAGGGCGTGTCTGACAATGTGTGGGTCCGGGCGATGACGGCGTTGAGGACGACGACGGCGCGGTAGATCATGGCGTGCTTGTCGTACCGGGTAGCGAGGCCGCGCCACTGCTTGGTGTGGCAGTGGCGGCGCTCGATCAGGTTGCGGTTGTTGTAGTCGGCGGCGTCGAGCCCGACCGGCCTGCCGCCGCGTGAACTGGCCCGGTTTTCGGCCGGTGGTTTACGTGCGGCTCGTTAGCTCACTCGTATGTTCTGTGTCAGCGTAGTGGGCCGCCTCGAACTCTGCAGGGGAGAGCATCCCGAGGGAGCCGTGGAGGCGTCTGGAGTTGTACCACTCGACCCAGGCAGAGGTGGCGTACTCGACGTCGTCAACAGTCTTGAATGCTCCGTCGTGGAACACGTCGGTGCGGACGCATTCGGTCTTGTAGAGCCCGTTGATGGTCTCCATGAGGGCGTTGTCATATGCGTCGCCAACCGAACCGATCGACGGGCGGATGCCCTCGAGCTGCAGGTGCTCGGAGAACTTCACGGACGTGTATTGACTGCCGGCATCCGAGTGATGGATCAACTGGCCACGTTCGATGGGCCGGCCGTCGCGTTCGCGCTGCCAGAGTGCCATCCGCACGGGTACGTCGACGAGCTCGACGTCGCGTTTGATCGAAGCGTTCCAGCCGACAATGCGCTGGCTGAAGCAGTCGACGACGAAGGCGACATACGTGAACGTTGTGTGGGTGCGCACATAGGTGAAGTCGGTCACCCACACCCGGTCCGGTGCCGGCGCGGTGAAGTTACGTTCCAGCAGGTCCTGCGGCCGCGCATCCCGCGGGTTCGGGATCGTGGTCCGCGGTGCTCGGCCGCGCACCACACCCGACAACCCAAGGGAGCGCATCGCTTTGACGACGGCCTTGATCCCGGCCGCCGGATACTGACGGCGCACGGCGGCGAGCATCTTCCTGCGGCCATAGAGACCTTCCGGCGCAAGCACCCGCTCACCCTCCGCGGTGATACGGAACGCGATCGCACGGACGGCGTCCTCCACGATGGCGTCGGTGACGGTTCTTGCTGCGACCGTGTGAGCCTGGGACCGCCAGGCCCTGAGCGTCCGTGCCGCGATCGTGAAGCCGCCGATGTTCAGGGCGGTCACGATCGACTCGACGGCATGACCAGACGCGCGCATCTGGTCGGCGAACGCCACGATCAGCGGTTGCGGGGGTCGAGTTCCCCCGCGAAGAAAATCGCTGCCGAACGCAGGATCGCATTCACCTCACGAAGGCGGGCGTTCTCCGACTTCAGCCGGCGCATCTCTTCCCGTTCGATCGTGGTCACCCCGTCGACCGCGCCGGCGTCGATCTCGTGCTGCTGCACCCACCGCCGGATCGACTCCTGGGACACCCCCAAGGATTCGGCGACCTGGGCCCGGACAGCGGTCTCGGAGGTGTACTCCGATCGGTGCTCGGTCACCAACCGAACAGCTCGACTACGAACGATTGGGTCGATCTTGCGTGGCATTGTGTCATCCTCTCAGCACCTCAAATACAAGCGGCTGAAAAGCGGACCGGTTCAGTTCAGAACGGCTCATGTTGCCATTGGGTTGTTGAGCTTGCGTGTGGCGTTGAGGCAGGTGAGGGGGCAGGTGGAGCAGAGCAGGAGGAGGAGGGCCCATCCGCTTGGGGGGAGAGCGATGGTGGTGTGGAGGTTGTAGTGGTGGTTGGGTGTGTTGGCAGCGTGGAGGTGGGCTGTTTGGCCGTTGTTGAGGGTGCTGGTGTTGTGTTCGGGGGCTGGCGGGAGGGCTTGCACGTTGATGGGCAGGAGGGAGGTAGAGACAATGTAGGCGTCTGTGTGGGTGTTGGTGGTGGTCGCGGAGATGAGTTCGACTTGCCCGATCGGTCGTACCACGGTTAGGAAAGCTGTGAGGGCGAGGAAAGTACAGATCAGCCACGTGGGGCCGCGGAGCGGCGGTGAAAGTTGAGGGCGGAGGATCACTGCGATCATGCTTGCGATGGCGAGGTAGGGGAGGAACTCCACAAGCCACCCGGCGCCGGGGAGGAGGATGGAGGAGCCGATGATGTCTGCTTGGGTGAGGCGCCAGGGGTCAGTTGTTGGGTTGAGGTCTCCTCGTGTGGTGAGTTCGCTGGCGGTGCGCGTGCTGATGCGATGTGTGTAGACCTCGTTCGGGTTAGTGGGCGGCCTGAACGTGATGACGTCACCGGCTCGGAGGGCGTCAAACGGTGTGGGGGCCGATACCACGAGGCTGCCAACTGGTCCGGCGGTCCCCATGGATGGTGTTTCGGTGATAAACCATCTCACCCCCGCCAGTGACGCGACGGTGAAGGCGAATGCCATCGCGGCAGTGACCGACAAGATCACCCACGTGTTGGTGCGTCTCACAAGAGCTCCCTTATTCTCGGCCACCCAACCGTGAATACACGGTGATGCATCACATGGTTCTGCCGACAGAGGTCAGAAACCTGCCGACAGAACCATGTGATGTGTCGTCCGCGGTTTAAGCCGCGAAGGTGAACTTGGCGCCGACTTGCGCCTGTGTGCTCTGGTACTCGTTGCCCAGCGTTTGCGGCAGGGTCGTGGTGAAGGAGAGGGTCTTGCTGTCTCCAGCGGCGACAGCCGGCAGAGGTTGAATCACGTTTGGTGCCGTGTTAGCGGCAAAGGCAGTCAGCGAGCCGCTGAAATACGTGGTCCCATCAATGGCTACTTCCAGATGCACCTGATCACAAAAATCAGTGGGTGCTGCCCCTCCCCCAACACCGCCACCGCTTGAGGTGCACGCAGTGGTCGGGGCCAACGCGAAGGTCTTCGCGTCGATTGTGCCCGTGTTCTTAATAACCACATCGGTTTCGTTGGTACCACCGGGAGCGAGCGGGGAGGTTACGCTACCCGACCCGAACAAGTTCACCGTGGTGCACTTCGCAGTGCCTTTCCCATCGCTGGTACACGCCGCACCCTGCGGGCTGCCATCCGTGTCCAGCCCCTGCTCCTCCATTGACAAGGTCCCCGTCGTGACCCGGTTATTCGGGTTCGTGATACTCGCAGTGAACCCGGAAAGCGAACCTGTCACAGAAAGCGCGAGGGCAATCGACGCGACCGCACCAGCGCCGACGATTCCCCACCCCTTGTGTTCCCCCATGATGTTGCGTCGCATTTATGGCCTCATTCCAATTCGTCATCGTTGTCGCATACAGAAAACCGGCCCAGACTCTCCCTCCGCTCAATCGAACGGCGAAGGAAAACCCCAGCAGGATGCGAGTGCGAAACTAAGCCCTCGGGGAAACCACCAGGGCGCAGCACGCAAGAAGTAAGAAAAATCACCCGCCCGCGGCGATCGGTCGAGCCTCGGACACCCCCACCCAGTACGCTTCCCCCCTCTCGATGCTCCGGCACCCCGCCTGCAAGTTTGGGAGTAAGCCACCGGTACACGGTGCGGTACGGCCAGGGGTGTGCGAGGACGCGGAGCTGAAATGAACCCAAAAGTTGGACAGCTCTTTTCTGCTGGTTGGGTTGCTCAGGTGGCGTCCATCAGGAGAAATGGAGTCTGTCATCGGAGGGTGAATCTTTGCCCCCTCCGACGGCACGCCAGCGGGCCGGTGGGATTTCAGCGAGAACATTGCGAGGGCTGAGCGCGATGTTGCGCTCACGGACGGAGAACGAGATGAAATTTCGTAGAATCCTCATCGGTGCCGCGGCCGCGGTGGTTATTGCCAGCGGCGTTATTGCCGGGCCGGCGAATGCGGCGCCGCCAACCAAACAAGTAGACGTCGCTCTGGACACCTCGGCAGGCCGCGACCTTGCGCTCAACTTCTTCAACGAGCAGACACGCACATTCGATTACTCGGCCGCAATCAACGCAGGAAGCGATCAGGCCTTTGCCAGGGACTTCGCTGAAGGAGTAGTGCTCGCTGGCGGCACTGCGCAGGGGATCGTCGTAGCACTGACGGCCGACCAGGCTCGCGCGGCGGCAACGTTCCAGCGTGACGTGCGTGGTTGTGCCGGGAGGGACCGATTCTGGCAGGACAAATGGGGGATGCACCTAGAAATCGACACCTGCAAGGTCAACCGGATTATTGCGCTGTGGACAGCAGGCAGTTTGGGCGTGGCCGGGCTTGCCGGAATTCTGGGCGCAACGGGTGTGGCTGCACCGGTGGCTCTGCTTGCCGTGATCGCAAGCGCAATGTTGGGCTTGGGAGCTGCCGCCGTTTCATACTGCAATGCCGCCGGGCGTGGGGAGACCCTTCACGTGACTGGCGTTCCCTGGTGTGGTGGACAGTGAGTGAGATGCGAAAACTCCTACTCATCACACTGGGATGGGTGACGGTCCTCTTTGCCGTTGCCGGAGTGACCCTGGCTGTGCTGTTTTTCAACCAGGTCGGTTCCGTTCTCCCCGTGCTGATCGCGACTCTCCTCACTTTCCTCGCTGCTCTGGCGACGGTCATCCTGAGGATGGCGTGGCCTCATAGACGTAACGGGCGCTAGGGCGTGTCTTCTAACCGTTTGAGCCAGAGTGTGATTGCGCGGAGGACGACTGCTCCCCGGTAGGTGACGGCGAGGTTGTCGTAGCGGGTGGCGAGGCCTCGCCATTGCTTGGTGTCGCAGAAGCCGCGTTCGATGACGTTCCGTCCTCGGTAGTTGATCGCGTCGAATCGGGGTGGTCTGCCGCCCGCGCTGCCGCGGTTGAGGCGGTGTCGCTTCTGATCGTCGGGTTCGGGGATGACTGCCGCGATACCGCGTCGGCGGAGGTGGGAGCGGATTGCGCGTGATGAATACGCTTTGTCGCCGCGGACGGCGTCGGGCCGGGTGCGAGCTCGACCCATTCGATCTACTCGGAGCTGTCCCATCAAGGCGTCAAACATCGGCGAATCACCGGACTGGCCCGGCGTGAGGAGCACGACAAGCGGGAGTCCGTTGCCATCGACGAGTTGGTGGATCTTCGTCGACAGGCCGCCACGCGAGCGGCCGATCGCGTGGTCAGCGGGTTCCTGACGAAGATTCTTGTGATTCGATCGTGCCCCCTGGGGTGTTGGTGGGGCGGCGGCCCGCGGGCTCCTCGACACGGGCGAAGGTGGTCGCATGCTGGTGGGCTCGGTTGATCGTGGAATCCACGCTCACCGTCCAATCCAGCACCCCGGCCGCGTCGGCCTCAGTCAACAGCGCAGCATGCACCCGGTCCCAGGTGCCGTCGTGACTGAATCGGTTGTGACGCTTCCAGACCGTCTGCCAGGGACCGAACTCCGCCGGCAGATCCCGCCACGGAATCCCGGTCCGATACCGCCAAATGATGGCCTCGACCACCAAACGATGATCACCGAACGGGCGACCGCCCTTCGGCGACGGGGCCGGCATCAACGACGCGATCCGCTCCCACTGAGAATCCGACAACACCCGAGACCGCGACACAACGCCCAGCCTGCACCACGACCACAACAACGGTTAGAAGACACGCCCTAGGTGTACTGTCCGGGGAGGTTGGTTGAGCTGTGACGACTCGCTGTAGTCGTTGAGGTGTTGGGAGGACCTCCCGGGGTGGAGTGGAACTGTCTAGATTCCGCTTCCCCAGGAGGTCTTCATGTCCCACGCTAATGCTGCTCTGACTCCGCGTCACCGTCTTCGGATCGCACGCCTGATCGTTGATGAAGGCTGGCCGGTCGCTCACGCGGCAGCGTTCTTCCATGTCGCCTGGCCGACCGCGAAACGGTGGGCAGACCGATACCGGGCCCTCGGGGGCAACGGGATGATGGACCGATCCTCGAGACCACACCACAGCCCGAACCGAACATCGCAGGAAAAGGCGGTCACCGCGATCGGTGTTCTCCGGCGCTCCGTGGCCTGGTTCGCAGACCGCGGCGTCGTAGTTCACCGCGTTCTGTCCGACAACGGGTCTGCCTACAAATCCCACGCCTGGCGGGACGCCTGCGCCGAACTCGGCATCACCGCGAAGAAGACCCGCCCCTACCGGCCACAGACCAACGGAAAGATCGAGCGCTTCCACCGCACCCTCGCCGACGGATAGGCATTCAGCCGCCACTACACGTCGGAGTCAGCCCACCGCAAAGCACTGCCAGCATGGCTGCACGAATACAATCATCATCGGCCCCACACCGCCATCCGCAACCAACCACCCATCACCCGGTTAACCAACCTCCCCGGACAGTACACCTAGACCATCAACCGTGCATCCGAGAGCATTTGGAATCGCGACACGATCACAGACTCTCAGCACACCGCCGGCCCATTGGCAGACACACCCTAGCCTCAGAGCGTCTCTGATCCGAATAAATCCATCCTTCCCGGAATTAGTTTTGGACGATGAGTTCTACTGGGTCTGTGTAAGCGGTGTTGCCGTAGGTGTCGACGATTTCGAGGATGTAGAACCCGGCGTCGGAGAACGAGACGCCGTGGGTTTTCCCGTTGTTGTCGACGTACCCGAAGGTGAGGGTGTGGTAGCCCTCTTCAAGGTCATCTGTTTGGAGTGTGGTGTCCGGGTTCGCGATCTGGGTGAAGAAGTTCGTGTCGGGGTCCATTTTCAACCACCTGTAGGTGGATGGGGTGAGGTACTTCTGGCCCGTCGTGTCTCCCTGCCCCGACCCTGTTGGGTCTGGGTGGGTTTGGGGGGTGCGGGTTTCTTTGGGCGGTTCGGGGTAGCTTTGCCCGGTGATGGACGCATCCCCCACGGTACCCAGGTTCGCGACCAGTGCGTCGCCTGGTTGTGGTGCTTGATCCAGCAGGTCGGGCAGGTCGTAGGTAGATACGGTGACATGGATGGGCCCAGCATGGATTTCACCGAATCCGGTGGTCACTCGCACCTGGTACCACCCCTCGTGAAGATCCCTATCGATCGGTGTTTGTGCTGTCCCGAACGTGAGAGTGTCCGTGGTTTCTCCCGTAATACCGGGAACATCAGTGATGGGTGCGAACGATACCCCGGTTGTGGAGTGTTCCCATTGGTACCGGGTGGTGACCTCATCAACCCATACCAGGTCGGGAGATATTTCGCTGCCTACTTCTCCCTGGACGATGTACTGGTCTGTTGGGCCCCCAAGCTGGGCAGGGGGACCATAAATGGCCCGGTAGTTACCCGGGAGAGCCTCCGGGGGGTACCCCGTATCCGAACCAATTAGTTGATTGTTCTCATCGTAGGCAAGGACAGCGACCTGGAACCTGCGTCCGAAATCGTTCACCCCTAACTCCTCCGTCAACGAGGAACTATCAGCTCCAGGCGCGTTATGGCTACTAGTAGTAGCCGATCCCCAGGCCGGCAAAGTCCCGTCTGCGTTGTAGTACCTCATGAACACCTGGTGCCCCGCAATCACAGGGGAGTACGGGTTTGTTCGAACAGCAGGATCCCAAGTCACTGTGAATAGCGGCACCAACGGGCTGGTCGGTGTGATCCGCACATTATTGGGATAATCGTAGTTCTCTGTGAAAAGTTCCATCGGGCCGCTCGCGTCCCCGGGTAACGGCAACCCGTTTGGTTGCGTCTGAGAGTAGCCGGGAATCAGTGCGACACTTTGCAGAGTCTGATTTGTGGCCACGTTCAACGAGGCCACGTTCACCTGTGTGTTTGTTGTGTGGGAGCTTGGGGTCATGGTTATCGGAGTCTGGTTGATAACCGTTCTGCTGCTTTCTTGCACAAACGACAGGTCAGAGGCTACCGGGGCGGTGTAAATAGTTGCCGGCGGCGGGGTTGGGACGGTGTGAGACGCGGACGTTGTCACCGCATCCCGCACCACATCCGCACCCTGCCCCCCCGAGGATCCCAACACTGGTTGCACAGACGCGGACGCCATCGGATCCATTCGGGCAAACGGAGCCCAAATATTCCTGCGAGACGTCATAGCAGTTCGGTCACCGCGACGTGGTTCCCTAGCGGGTAGCACCTCCACTACGATCCCTGCCGGCACCAACTCCGTCGGGTTGTCCGGGTTGGGGAGCATCACCACTGACCCCAAATCAGTTTGATTGGTCAAATAGCTCTCCACTGCGTTCGGATCCCCCGCATTGGCCGGGTTCACCCGGTTCTCATCCAGCACATACAAAAAGGGATCATCGGCCGAACGTCGATACGCCGGATTTATCACCCGGCCCCACCCCTCCCGCTGAGTGTCTACCCCAGCCTGGGCGTTACCTGTGCCGCGTCCCCAGTAGACGGTTCCTGCTCCTGCCGCCGGTACCGGCGCCGACGGGTCAGGAAACGGAGTATTAGTCACCGGGATGTCACTGCTGCCGCGGCTCCTTCGCCAAGTTGTGAGTCTCAACTCGGCCACCCCGCCTCCCAACGATCGCCAACCTGCCACCGTCGACACCTGACGACCCGGTCCTGCTGGGCGCCCACCTACTGTCGTGACTGATAAGCGTGTCAAGTCGGGTTCCGGGTGGGGATTCTCGCCGGTCGCCTCGGGGGTAACTTCGTCTAACACCCTCTGGGGAACCCGCACCATCCCCTCGGCTGTTGTTCCCCAATACAACCCAAGTACCGTCACAGACGATCGGGCCCTTCCTTCAGGGGCGGCGACTGTGACGCGCAGAATCCAGGGGACGGGGTCCCGATCGCCACTGTTGGTTATGGCCTGGGAACCCCGACCCGGGACGGGACCGTCGACAGAATTGCGGCCGGTGGATGTGGTGTGTGCTCGGTTTCCCATACAACCCTGTCTACCAGCCCCACCTGCCTGCCCACCAGCCCCACCTGCCTGCCCACCAGCCCCACCCGGTTGCGGTCACAAAACCATCATGCCCACGTCCACCGAGTTCATGACGCATCCCCCCGCGCCGGCTAAGAAGAGCCCACTTTCCTAGGCCGTGTTGCTAAAGAGCGTCGTGCGATCGAGATGGCCGGTTGACTCGGCTCCAAGATGTGCGCATACTTATGCGCATGGCTACTCGGAACGTGTATGTGTCTGCTGACGATGCGGCGCTATTCGACCGGGCGGCGGAACTTGCCGGGGGGCTCTCTGCCGCAGTGGCTTCAGGCCTGCGGTTGTTCGTCGCAGCACGAGAGCAGGAGCGAGGAGCGGAGAAGATGGGCGAAGTCGAAGTCGACGTCAGCGATGGCCCGGTGATCACGGTGAAGCGTTTTACGGGGCGTCAGCTCTTGCGGTTCGAGAGTCAGGACGGTTCGCGCTCGATCACCTACCGCGTGTATGCGACCTCCGGAGGACAGATCGCGGTCTACCAGCGCGAGGGTCCGAACTGGCGACTCTTCATCTCACCACACGAGGACGCCCCCGTATGGAACAACCCAAGGACGTGGTCGGAAGACTGGTGGCGGTCAGGTCAACGATCTCTGTCGGTCTTCCCCGATACTGCGGCGATGGCGAACGAGTTACCGCCAGAGCTGGTCCAAGCCACGATGACAGCGCTCACGGTCCCCGACGTCGAGGACCTCGACATCTGAAGGTCCGACCTCGCGCTCGTCAGGTCGTGAGCGTCCCTACCCAGTGGAGGGTGGCGGCGAGGCAGAGCCCGGCATAGTAGTTGCGGGCGGTCTTGTCTGAGCGCATCGCGATCCCGCGCCATTGCTTGAGCTTGTTGAAGCACCGCTCGACGACGTTGCGGCCGCGATAGCGGGCCCGCTGCTGCTCACCGAAGTCGATCGGCCGCCCGCGCCGCTTGCGTCGGTGCGTGATCTGATCGTCGCGCTCGGGGATCGTCGCGGCGATCCCTCGTTCCCGCAACCAAGCCCGGTTCGCCTTCGAAGGGTAGCCCTTGTCCGCGAGCACTCGGTCCGGGAGTGAGCGTGGTCTGCCGCGGGCACCGGGGACGCGGATCTCGCTGAGCGTCGCGGTCAGCATGCTCGTATCCGCCGTCTGCCCTGACGTGAGAACGAACGCCAGCGCGCGGCCCTTCCCGTCGCAGACGAGGTGGCTCTTGGTCGTCAGACCGCCGCGGGAGCGACCGATCGCGTGATCGGGCGGCTCGTCACCAAACTTCTTGTAGTTCGATGTAGCCCCCCGTGGCGCGTGGCAGGGTCGCTCCGTGCTGGTGCACGCGCACGATCGTGGAATCGATCGACGCGACCCAGTCCAAATCTCCGGACCGCTGCGCGAGCGACTGCGTCTTCTCCAACACCCGCGCCCACACACCCTGCCCGGACCACCGGTTGAAGTTCTTGTAGATCGTGTTCCAGTTCCCGAACCGCTCCGGCACATCCCTCCACGGCGCCCCGGTCCGGAACCGCCACGCCGTCGCCTCGACCACCGTACGCCGATCCACCGGCGGCCGACCCGTCGACTTCACCGATGGGAACAACGGACCGATCACCGCCCACGCCTCATCCGAGATCACATCACGCGACACGGGTCCAAGACTCACCCCAACGCACCCAAATGCGTTTAGCAACACGCCCTAAAGGCCTACATCTACGTCCCACAAGGCGTTGTCATTGTGGATGCGGAAAAGTGACTCTGTCAAGTTGAGTTGGCCCAAGGCTGTCGCCTTGATCTGGCACAAGGGTTAGCGCGTTGTGGTTGCTGCGGTTCGGGTGTGGGCGAGGCGGTAGGACTCGGTTCCGGTTTCGACGATGTGGCCGTTGAAGGTGAGCCGGTCGACGATGGCGGCGCAGAGCCTGGGGTCGGTGAAGGTTTTGGTCCAGCCGGAGAAGGACTCGTTGGATGCGATCGCGACGGAGGCTTTCTCTTCGCGTTCGGTGAGGGCTTGGAAGAGGAGCTCGGCGCCGCGGCGGTCGAGTTCCATGTAGCCGAGCTCGTCAATGCAGAGCAGGTCGACGCGGCCGTAACGGGCGATGGTGCGAGCGAGCTGTTTCTCGTCGGCTGCTTCAACGAGCTCGTTTACGAGTTTCGTGGCAAGGGTGAACTTGACCCGATAGCCCTTCTCGGCCGCGGCGGTGCCGAGTCCGATGAGGAGGTGGGACTTGCCGGTGCCGGAGTCGCCGATGAGGCAGAGCGGGTCGCCGCGACGGATCCAATCGCCGGTGGCGAGGGTGTGGATGGTCGCGGGGTTGATGTTCGGGTTGGCGTCGAAGTCGAAGTCGCCCAACCATTTCTGTCTGGGGAACCCGGCTCCGTTGACGCGGCGGACGGTGGAGCGGCGGTCGCGGTCGTCGCACTCGGCCAGCAGCAGCTCGGCGAGAAACCCTTGGTAGGACAGCTGCTCCCGGTTCGCGATGGTGATCGCTTCGTCCATGACCGCCCGAACCGTTGGAAGACGCAGCCGTCTGCAGGCTTGGTCGACGGCGGCCGCGGCGGTTTCCTCGGTCATCCCACGTTGCCGGCGTAGCGTGGTCGTGATCGATGTTGCGGTGGGACTCATGTGTTCGTTGTTCCTTCTCTCTCAGTAACGGTGGGGTCGGTGAAGACTGGACGGCGTTTCAGCAGCTCGTCGTAGGCGGTGACGGTTGGCATTGGCCGTTTGTCCGGCGGGAGCCCGGCGATCACGGCCGCGGGATCGGTCAGGCGGCGCTGGGTGAGACTGACAACACGTTGCTCACGGCCAGCGCGCTGTTCAACGAGATGTCGGCCCGAAACGGACCCACCAGCGTGCAGGCGGGCCTCGACGGCGACGACGTCAGCGGAGACCGCGCCGACGGTCAGCGCCGCGCGGATCCCGGCGATCACGTCAGCGGCGCGCATGTGCCGGTGCAGCAGGAGGACCTCGATGAGCTCGCGGGTGCCGGCGGCATCGCCGTTGGCCTTCCGCGACTCCTGCCAGAACGCCTCATGCGCGGTGGAGAACCACCCGGACTGGCGGGCCTGAGCAAGCGCGACCGAGCCGGGGAACGCGCCCGGCTTCTTCCGCAGCACCTCGAGATAGTGGTCCAACACGATCGACTCACCGCCCTTGGCGACCACCCGCTCGTGGCGGGCGACTTCGGTGTGGCCGTCGAACACGACAACCTCGAAAGCGCGCAGCGAGACCCGGACCTTGCGGCCGATCAGCCGGACGGGGACAGAATACTTCGCCATCCGGACCGTGATCAGGCTCGAGCGATCCACTCGAGGCTGCAGCACCAATCCCGGATCGAACCGTTCCGCCGGCAACGGCCAAAGCAGCGGCCGTTCGGCGGCGAAGTCGGCACCGACCGTGGAGCGGCGCTGGTTGATGCGGCGATCCTCGTCACGGAGATCCCAGCGGCGAATCTGCTCATTCAACTCAGCCAGGGTGTCGACCTCCGGCATCGGGGAGAGCCAGGTGCGACGGAACCGGCCGACCTCGCCCTCGACACCGCCCTTCTCATGAGCGCCCTCGACGCCTGGCAGGCAGTAGAACGGGTCAAAGCCATAGTGGGAGCGGAACAGCACCCAACGGTCGTTCTCGACCCGACGGCGGTCGGTGCCATAGATCACCGTCTTCACCGCAGCGGTGAGATTGTCGTACTTGATGTGGAGAGTCGGAACCCCGCCGATTTCCTCGAACGCATCGATATGGCCCTCCAGGAACGCCTCCTGCGACTGCGTCGAATAGACGCGGTGGACGGCCTTCCCCGAGTGCGACAGCCGGAAGGTGAACATGTGACACTTCGTCTTCACCCCTGCAAGCACCACCCAAACCTCACCGAAATCCACCTCCGCCTCGGCCGCCGGCGCGTGCTCTTGCGGGACGAAGACGTCTGGAAGGCGCCCGACCTCGGCCGCGATCTCCGGCTTCCGCTTGGCGCAGTAGTCACGGACCGCGGCGTATGAGAGGGCCGCGCCGAACTCGTCCAGCAGTCGGGCATGGATCCGCGTGACCGTCTGACGCTGCTTCTTCGGCGCCGTGAGGTTCGCTCGGAGCATCCCGTCGATCGTGTTCTTGAACGGGCCGATCTTCGGCGACGCCCGCACCGGCGTCTTCCGCGGCGGCGGCACCGACGACTCCAACGCCTGTCGGATCGTGCGCCGGTGAACACGGAACCGCTTGGCCAGCGCATTCACCGACAGCTCCTCGACGCGCGCCGCCCGACGAATCTCAGCGTACAAATCCACTCTCGACCCCAACTGGCCCTCCTCGTCCAACTCGAACGAGAACACGCTCAGGGGTGGGCCAAATCAAACCGTCACAGCCACACCGACATACAGCACATTGGGCCAAATCGAGGCGACAAGCCTGGGCCACTTCAACCTGTCAGAAACATCGCGCTCTGGCTGCTGATCGGGCAAGTGCAGGTCGTCGTGGATGACAACGGGGTCCGTCTCGACCTGGGATGGCGTGACGAGCTCGGCGGCCTCCTGTTCGAGGACGACGACGTTCAAGTCTTGTTCGATGACCCGGACGATGTGGGCAACCAGATCCTGTTCCAGGCCGCGGGGGCGCACTATCGGCCGGAGAACTGGACGGTGCCGTTCTCGGATGGTGCGAACCAGGCTCCCTACGTCACTGGGACTTGAGTCGTCGAGGCTGCGCATGAGGGTGCCGGCACAGGGTGATTTCCCTTTTGTCGGTGCTTGGTTGCTGTCGAGGTGGGCGGCCCGGGCGAGTTGTCGTGTCGTTGGTGGGGTTGCGGTGTTGTGCGTCGCAGACGCCACCCCTTCGCTTCGCTGCGGGCCGCCTTCGAAGGGGATCTGCCGCGGCTTCCGAGGACAAGAGGGCTCGTGTTCGTTGAGCAGACAAGCCTCATCGAGCCACGGACAGCGACCCAGTGGACCTCGCCGCGCCGGTTACGTGATGGGTCGGGTGGGGGAGAGGCTGGCGTTGAGGTAGAGGAACCAGGCGTTGAAGAGGATGGCGAGTTGGTCTGGGTTGGTGGTGTAGCGGGGTGAGCGGCCTTTGCGTTCCGCCGGTGGTAGGTCGACTGTCACCAGGCCTGCGTTCTCGAGGTGTCGTAAATGCCTGGAGAGAGTGTTCGGGTTGATGCCGGGCGCGGCTTGACGGATCTTTCCGAAGTAGGTTTCGGGGTTGATCGCGATGTGCCTGAGGATTTGGTTCCGGGCGAGGTTGCCGAGCGTATCGATCGCGAGCTCGACCAAGTCGGGTCGATCCGGATCGGAGGGGGAGTACACGTTCACCACGCATGAAACGCTACAGGAATAGTGCCATTCCGAGTGCATATAGGCCCAAGCTGACATAAGATATATTATCGGCGGGGAAAATGGGTGTATTTTTGGATGCATTGGATAGCTCGGTTTGAATGACTTTTAAGGATTATCGGGATAGTCTCGTCGTATGGCTCGTATCGGAACTGCTCCAGATCAGCGCCCCGGTCTGCGGGCGTATGAAGAGTCGATCGGTTTGCCGTTCGACGACATGGTGGGCCGGTTGCGCGAGATTCTCGGCGTGAGGCTTGTCGGTTACATCGGTGGCGTCAAATCCGCGCGCTCGGTCTCTGTATGGGTCGACGGTCAGGGCGCGCCCGGCGAGAAGGACCAGGAAAGGCTGCGCCACGCCTTTCACGCGGCCGCTCTGCTTCGGGAGCGCTACGACGCTGTCACCGTGCAGTCGTGGTTCAAGGGCATGAATCCGTCGCTGGGTGATGAGGCTCCGGCGCGCATCCTGCGCGAAGGCGAGCCGATGGAGGTCGCACGCGAGGTGCTCGCCGCCGCGAAGTCGTTCGCGTACATCGGATGAGCCCTGTAGCTCTGAATGTCTCGGGCAACCCGGGCCGAGTGTGGCGAGTCGGTTTCGAACCCGATATGTGGGCGTGGACGCCTTGGCAGTTCGCGACCGACGAAGGTCTTTTCAACGGGCGCTGGGATGACCAGCTCGGCCAATTCCGCACCCTCTACACTTCCGACAGTCTTCTCGGGTGCTTCCTCGAGCTGCTTTCAAAGCTGCAGCCATCGTCGACGGTCGAGGCAGCGTTAGACGATTTCGATGACGATGACGGAAGCGTCGGGAAGCACCCCGAGGGCGGCAGGGGTGAGGTCGGACTTCGCTGGTTGGAGGACCGGCTGTTCGGCGACGCCGAGCAGTATGGGCGGTACTGCTTCATCACACACTCGGACAGCCTGGCCGCGTTGAAGGCCGGCTACCGATTCGACCGCCACGACATCGCTCCGGCCGACGTCGACAGTGCAATGCTGAAAGATGCACGCGATCGCGATCTGACCCGGTCGATCGCCCACTGGATCTACGACCTACGCGACGCGGATCGCAATGAGTTCGTCGACGGAATCGAGTTCCGATCCCGCCATGGCGACGAGATCCGCATGTGGGCAGTCTTCGAGCGCGCGGACGACGCACAGGGCAGCCGGCAAATTGATCCTCAGGGCACGCCACAGAGGGTCGCGCCCGACACTGTGGAGCTCCTGGAAGCGTTCGATCGTCTGGGGCTGCACTGGGCTGAGATCTGACATTGAGCTCACGCTCCGTGAGCAGCCGGCGTGGCTGCGGGATTGGCCCGGTATTCCTGAGTTTGTCCCAGACCGACAAGTAGTGTTGGGGGTGACGAGTGGTCGGGGGCCGGGTCCCCCCCCGGGATCGTCGCGCTGCACCGACCGGATGTGCGCCTGCAGCTGAAACACGGTCGTCGCCGGGTCGTCGATGACCGCTCGCATCGGTCGCTATGCGCCCATCAGAGCACATGGGCGGGCTTCGGCTGACGCCTGCGCCCGGTTTGTGGATCCAGACCCGTCCTTACCGAACCGAGGGTCGGGTACCGGCGGGGGTGATGTAGTTGGGCTGGTGGCCGCGCTGTGTCAGTTGGCGGATTCCCACAGCTCGATCGGCAGGCCCTCGGGGTCGTGGATGCGCGCGAAGCGACCGTACTCCCCCTCCCACTCGGTGCGACGCTCGACGTTGATGCCCGCTTCTTCCAGCGACGCGGCAAGCTCATCGAGATTGGTCACGCGCAGGTTCAACATCATCGGTTGGTCGGCGGTGAAATAGTCCGAGTCGGCCGGGAACGGTGCGAACACTGTCGGACCGGCTTCCTGCGCCCACAGGGCATTCTGGCCAGCATCGATGCCGAGGTGCTCTCGGTACCAGGCGGCCCGTACCTCTGGATCACGGCTGCGGAGGAACACTCCTCCGATGCCCGTCACCGGCATGCTGGCTCCTCTCGTCACGGAGGTCCCATGCTACAGCGGGCCAGCGCACGAAACTGAACGCCCGTGATCGGGCGCGCCCGCTGACCTGACCGACAGGGCGGAGGTCGACGCGATGCTCGAGGGAAGGATCGATGCCCGCAGGTGGGAGCGTCCCGGGTCGGCGACAACATTAGGGGATCCTCGCTCCACCCGGAACACCCCTCACCCTCCAGCGTCCTTACTCGTGTGGATCATTCGGGTCGGCGCCCAGGACCGGGTTCACCCTCCCCGGGTGAGGTGGCGGCCCCGTCGGGCCGCGCTTGCACTCCATGTGTCAGCGTTCGTGAGAAACTGAACGTTTTTGTCGCTGCCGGGTGAATAATCACCCTCTGGTGTCGTTTGAATTTTGACTTCTTCGGCACTCTTGGGAGGGTGATCGAAGTGGAAGATTGGGCAGAGATCTGTCGGTTGTACGGCGGAGAAGTTCCTGATCAAGGAGATCGTTCGGCGGCTTGGGATCTCGCGGAACACGGTGCGGGCCGCGTTGCGATCAGACAGGCCGCCGGAGTATCAACGACCTGCCGCGGGATCGCTGGTCGACGCGTTCGAGCCGCAGATTCGGGCGCTGTTGGCCGAGTTCCCGAGGATGCCGGCGTCGGTGATCGCGGAGCGGGTCGACTGGCAGCATTCGGCGTCGATCTTCCGCGCTCGGGTCTCTGAGCTGCGGCCGCCGAGACCTCATCACCAAAGACCACGCCGACAAAAAACTGACCCCAGAGGGTCAAGATTCAAACGGCGAAACGGGGTGAAAGTTCACCCCGCATTGACAGTTCATTCCGATCCGACGCTACGGGGTCCACCATGACCGTGGTCTGTTATTTCGCCCCTTATCGACCGTTGGCCGGAAAGACCTACAGTCCGGGTGAAAATAGTGGACAGCTTCGTCTACCGAACGGTTGCGACAGGAGTGGCTGGTTGGCTCGAAGCAGCCCAGTCGACGGGTGGGTTGACAGGGCAGGTGAGCGGCGCGGCTTTCGCTGGCCGTGCCACCCAGAGGGCGCCGTGACCGACGGGGACGTACGCGGCGCCCTCTCAACAACGGCCCCCACCGTTCCCCGCAAACCTGAGCGTGGGAGCATCACCCCGGCGACTTCAGATGGATTGCGTGTGCGCGGGTTAATGGTGGGGTGTTTTCGTCCGGTAGGAGCTGGGGCGTCGTGGTTTCTCGTGATGTTGGGCGTTGTGTGACTGCTCAAGTGAAGGGAGTGGTGGCAATGGGGATTGAGGATGCGGTCGGGAAGGTCGAAGGGCTCATGCAGAGCGCGGAGGGTGAGGTTGTCGTCGACAAGGTGCTGGACGCTGTTGAAGGTGCAGTCAACAAGGCCACTGGTGGCAAATTCGAACAGCAGCTTGATGATGCTCGCCACACCATCGAAGACAAGCTCGGCCACCAAACCGAGACTGTCAAGAAGTCACCAACGGTCCGTCCAAAGCGGTGAGGGGCACCCCAACGGGGTGCCCCTCACCGCTTGCTAGGGTGTGTCTGACAAAGTCTTTGGTCCGGGCGATGACGGTGTTGAGGACGACGGCGGTGCGGTAGATGATGCCGGTGGCTGGCGAGGTTGTCATCCTGTGTTCTCTCCTTTGAGCCGGTCAGGATCTTCGAGTACGGATGCTTGCCCTCCGGTGTTGGTGACGGTGACCGTTCCGTCGTGGTTGATGCGCACGGTGGCGCTCATCGCTGCGGCGAGGTTCAGCCGTTGCCAGGCCGGGCCCCCGGTTACTGTCAGGTCCAGTGGGTATCCGGAAGCGAGCTGTGTCTGCGCAAGGACGGATGTACGTTGTTCCTCGGACAACGTGGGAAATGTGGTCAGGAGGAGGTTGGCCGCGCCGGCGGGGACAGATGGCGGCAGGCTGGTGTCGTCGATCGGGGAGAATCCGTACGTCAATCGTGATTGGTAGGTGGACACGGCGCTGGCGCGATCGGTGACTGTCTCATCGGTGTCGGCAGGGGTCGAGCGGCCGCCGTACGGGTTCGATTGGTAGGGATCGCCTCTTGCGGCGCAGCCCGCGACAGTTCCTCCACACCTGTTTTCGAGGTAGGTGATGAGCTCTGTTCGCGCCGGTTCGAGTACCTTGCTCCGGTAGATCGGGTCGGACCACCGTGCTGCTGACGCGGCTTGCCCGACAATGCGCCCACCGATGACGTCCAGGGGTGAATGCACCCCGAGAACGATACGGTTGTTGCCCGCCTCGGAGGCACGGGCAAGGATTTCTGGTGCAAGTTCTGGGAGCAGCGTCGCGAGTGTGATTCCGGCCTGATAGGCCTTCGTTGTGTGTCCGCTGGGATAGCCGCCACTGGTGCAGATCGCCGACACTCCGTAGTCAGTGCTCAATGCCACCGTTTCATCGGTGAACTGATGGGTGGTATCGGTCGCATCGGGCACCCGCTCAATTCTTAGGTTCCCGTTGGCGTCCGCGTAGGACGTGCCGTTGCGCACAGCGGCCAACGCTGAAGAGTTCGTCAGATCCGGCGCACAGCGTGGCTCGTCGCCCGATGTGGGTGAGGCGGTCGGGTCGGTTGGGATATACGGCCGCGGCTGTTAACGTGCGACAACTCACCCACGCCGCTTACTAATACTCGAAATTCCAGACAGGTCTCTTGCGCAGAAACCGAGCTCAAACATGACGAGTCGGGCACGGTTCACTTCGGAGACTGTCAGACCGGTCTTCGAAGCCACCGCCCGCTGGCCGAGCAACGACGCCCCGCCTCGCACACCGGTGACCGCGTCATAGCATGCCACTCGATAGACATCCGTCGCCGAGAGGTCCCTGGCGCTGAGCAACGTGTCGGATGCCTCTAAGCGACCCATCAATTGACGCACCCACTCCCCCGCTCGCAGCAAGTGCCCGGATGGAAGGGAGAGAGATACAGTCCTCGCCGCCGCCCTGGCCGGAAACAGACCCATCATGATCACCCTTCTCGGCAAGATATGCGCTTCCGACCATAATGATGTTGCTACGTGGGGGATTCCCTGGAGTCCGATGGGTGCGAAACTCACCCCGACCCACACGAGGGCTCTCGAGGAAGAACACCTAGGGCGTGTCTTCTAACCGTTGTTGTGGTCGTGGTGCAGGCTGGGCGTTGTGTCGCGGTCTCGGGTGTTGTCGGATTCTCAGTGGGAGCGGATCGCGTCGTTGATGCCGGCCCCGTCGCCGAAGGGCGGTCGCCCGTTCGGTGATCATCGTTTGGTGGTCGAGGCCATCATTTGGCGGTATCGGACCGGGATTCCGTGGCGGGATCTGCCGGCGGAGTTCGGTCCCTGGCAGACGGTCTGGAAGCGTCACAACCGATTCAGTCACGACGGCACCTGGGACCGGGTGCATGCTGCGCTGTTGACTGAGGCCGACGCGGCCGGGGTGCTGGATTGGACGGTGAGCGTGGATTCCACGATCAACCGAGCCCACCAGCATGCGACCACCTTCGCCCGTGTCGAGGAGCCCGCGGGCCGCCGCCCCACCAACACCCCAGGGGGCACGATCGAATCACAAGAATCTTCGTCAGGAACCCGCTGACCACGCGATCGGCCGCTCGCGTGGCGGCCTGTCGACGAAGATCCACCAACTCGTCGATGGCAACGGACTCCCGCTTGTCGTGCTCCTCACGCCGGGCCAGTCCGGTGATTCGCCGATGTTTGACGCCTTGATGGGACAGCTCCGAGTAGATCGAATGGGTCGAGCTCGCACCCGGCCCGACGCCGTCCGCGGCGACAAAGCGTATTCATCACGCGCAATCCGCTCCCACCTCCGCCGACGCGGTATCGCGGCAGTCATCCCCGAACCCGACGATCAGAAGCGACACCGCCTCAACCGCGGCAGCGCGGGCGGCAGACCACCCCGATTCGACGCGATCAACTACCGAGGACGGAACGTCATCGAACGCGGCTTCTGCGACACCAAGCAATGGCGAGGCCTCGCCACCCACTACGACAACCTCGCCGTCACCTACCGGGGAGCAGTCGTCCTCCGCGCAATCACACTCTGGCTCAAACGGTTAGAAGACACGCCCTAGCACCCGCCCCACCAGCTTGTGAGGCGCCGCCGCTGGTCACGACCCAGGCAGACGACACAGTTCTCATGCGGTGGCGTGCTGCAGCAGCGGCTCCGCAAGATTATCTGCTGCAGCACACCGGGATACCGCATGAAGAAGCGCCCCGGGCGGACCAACTCTTTGGGGGAAATCGCGTCTTAGCCCGGGACACACGAAAATCCTACGCACCTCCCCGACATGCCCGGGCCGCTCCGTGTGATGGTGCCCTGCAGTTTCACCCTGCCCCCACCCACCGGCACGGCGCCCTGGCCCCAGGGGAGGTCGCCACCTGCAGGCGGGTGCCGGAGCATCGAGGGGATTCTCTGTCCGGCCGCTCGGAACCTGTCAAGGGACACTCCCTCCCCCGCAACTGCAGATGGTCGGGGAAGGTGCTCCGCACCCGTGATCCAAGACTCGTGTCTGCGGGGGTCGGCCGGAACCCTGACAGGCACCGGCGTCCTCCAGCCGGGTCCCCTTATTCGATGATCCGCCGACCTCTGATTCCGCGGACGTCCGACGCCCTCTATACTGCTTACGCTGAGGCTTACGGAGGCTGAGCAGCGCAACACCGTCGAGTTTCAGGGTCACGGGTTCGCAGTCGCTTCCACTGAATCGGCCTGAGTTTCGTCCCCTCCTTACTAGAAGACGGCGCCCTCCCGAGCCGCTCCGCGATCGCGCGGATGCTCGCACCACTGCTTGAGTGGGCAGAAGCCGCGTTCGATCACGTTGCGGTTCTTGTAGTCGACCTCGTCGTAGGTGACCTGGCGGCCGCCGCGTGACCGCGCCGTTTCCGGTGTGCTCGCTGGTCGCGGGGCTCTGGGATCACGCTACTCGATCCCACGCGACCGGAGGTGCTGGCCGCCGCCATCGCCGGAGCCGCGGCAGGGCTCTCTGTTGCCGCGCTTGTCGCGATCGTCCCCGTACTGGTCCAGTACGCCGCCTGGTCGATCGACGCCTGAGCGAGAACGGCACCGGCATCGAAATGGCCTTCGCCGGCATCGTCTGCTGGGCACAATAGGTCCTACCATGCGAACCACCGAACGGCTCATTCTCTTTGCCGGCGGAATGGCCGAAGGCATCGCCGCGACACTGCTGGTCCAGGGAATCAACGCGCTTACCGGCAACCGACCAGAGGCAAGCAGCACACTCGGCGCAGCAACCATCGCCGCCGTCACCGGCGGCATCACAACCGGAGTCGGCGCCACCCGCCCCGTCCTCGGAACCAACGACGTCATCCCGGACGAACCAAACGCCGGAAGCGATTTCACCGCCATCGCAGCATAGCTGCACGATGGCCACTGCGAGATGCAGTTGAGATCCGAAGAATAGCTCACTTCCGAAGGCATCAGCGGGGCACTGGGGGCATGGCACGTGGGTATGAGCAGCTGCCGTACCTGGGGCTGTTTACCTGAGTGCGCGCAATGGCCGAACCTGAGCGGAGAGCGATCGGCGCTCTCAATGGGAGGTACATGATGCGGTGGGCGATAATCAGCAGCACGTGCGAGGTCGGCCAGGAGCACCCTACTCGACTGCGAACGATTTGGACTGTTCATGGCCCTGTCCGGTACCGGCTGAACCGTTGCGGCGCCAACGAGGTCATTACCGTGGTTCGTGGGCAAAATCGAAGGGTTTGTCCGCATCGCGTGAACCATCGAGCAAACATGGAGGCGTTGAAACGATTGGGGGTGGATGCGGTCATCAGCACGTCGATGGTGGGCAGTCTGAGCAGCGATCTGCCACCGTTGACGATTGTGCTCCCGCACCAGCTGATCGACTTCGCCCGGCACACCAGTCCGCTGCTGCGCCAGCGCCGTTACCGGGAGATTGATGTCACGGTCCCCTTCGACGAAGACGTTCGCCAGGCCGCGCACGCAGCCCTGAATCGAGAACTGCCGAATGCGGATGTTCGCAGCGGCTGCTATGTCAACATCGACGGGCCACGGTTTGAGACCGCGGCGGAGATCCGCATGTTTCATCAGCTCGGAGGCACCATCATCGGAATGACCATCGGTGCCGAGGCTCTCTGCGCTCGCGCGAGCGGCCTGCCCTACGCAACAATTTCAGGCGTCGTCAACTACGGAGCCGGTCTGCGCGCCAGCACTCACCTGACGCGGGCAGAACACCTCGCACACCGCGCCACTCTCCTCACCCAACTGGGGCCCGTCCTCACCGCACTCACCAGCAGCACACTCCCTCACCACACGGAGCTGGCCGACGAAACCGACACCATCCAACAGGCCCTCATCGATAGCGCCATCCCACCCACACTCGCCATCCGGCTCTGACGCTGAACTGCCCCGCTTTTCATTCGCTCATATTTGACAAACTCAGCGCTGGCCCTGAACTGGGAACGTTCCCAATTCAGGGCCAGTGCGTTGTTCGGCAGCGTCAGAACCATCAAGTCGATCAACGCCCGCTACTGCCGGTCGGTCCAGGCCCGCGGGCACGCCCCCAACAGCAAGCCACTCTGAAGTGTCCGTGACCGGTGGCGTCCCGTTGAGTGGTGGAATTTCTCGACACCGTGCGGGATCAGTTGTCTGTGATTATGCCGCAGCGAGTTTGGGGATTGCCACCTCCTCGGTTTCGACATTCAAGAGCTTCATGGAGTGCTCACTGAAGTAGTGGCGGTCGGCGCCGTCCCGTTCATCGTGCTGCTCGATCAGGACGTGCCCGGCCAGGCGTAGCAGGGCGGCGGGGTTGGGGAAGGTGCCGACGACGTCGGTGCGGCGTTCGATCTCCGTGTTGACCCGCTCCAGCAGGTTCGTGGACCAGATCTGCCGCCAGTGCGCGCTCGGAACCCGGTGAACGCGAGCAGGTCATCGCGGGCGTGATCGAGCATGTCCGCGATCTTCGGGTGTGAGCGTGCCAGAATCCGGGTGACCTCCCCGAACTGGGCGATCACATGTTCGGTGTCGGGTTGGGCGAAGATCGTGCGGATGATCGAGGCGGCCATGGGCCCGGCGGTCTTCGGGACGTTCGCGAGGACGTTGCGCATTAAGTGAACGCGGCCAGCGCTGCCAGGCCGCGCCAGCGAACACGGTCTGAATAGTGGCGATCAGTCCGGTGTGAGCGTCGGAGATCACCAGCTTCTCTCCACCCAGCCCGCGCGCTTTCACCGAGCGCAGGAACGTGGTCCAGAACGGTTGCGACTCGGTCTCGCCGACCTTGAAGCCCAGGACCTCCGGGCGTCCGTCCGCGGCGACACCGACCGCGACGACCACGACTTGGAACACCACTCGCCGGCGGTGGTGGTCAGTGCGCGCGGCCGAGTCCCGTTGCGCTGGGCCACCCGGTCGCTGCCCCGTTCGAACGCAACCCGGACCGGGTAGCCCCACGCAGTGAACCGCGAACGCGTGGTGTTATCTTCGGCACCGGAGCTCGCCACGCTGTTGAGAGCGCGGTCGCAAACGACCTCGCGGGGACTGGTCCGATACGCCGTGATCGAGTTCCACTTGTCAAGGTTTGGTGGTGCGCTCGACTCTGGCTCGGCGCATGTCGCGCTGAGCTGGCTGATTCGACGGAAGATGCGGAAAGCAGCACATCCTAGGGGTGCAGTTATTGGGGCGTTGTCGTTCCGACTTTCTGGACGATGAGTTTGGCTGGGTCCGAGTAGGTGTGGTGTCCAGGGCGTGTTGCTAAAGCGCGTCGTCCATTCGAGGTGGCATGTTGATCTCCATTCCAGATATGCGCCTGGCTGCTCGGCTGTCGGCATAGCCGCCGTGCAGTCGCGAGCATCGCTCTCGGCTTTGCCCTCTTCAGCGTTCAGCTGGGTGAGTGCCCGTATGTCCGTGCCGACAATGTCGAGGTCGCGTTTGATGCTCCGAAGCTGCGCTTGCACGACACGCAATTCGGTCGGGTCACTCATCGGGTCGGCTTCGAGGTCGGCGGCCGCAACCAACGTGGTCTGGTAGGCGAGCTGCTGTTCCTTGAGGTATCCCCTGGCTTTCTCGACGGTCGCTAGGGATAAATACGGCATACAGTGATAAGAGTGGGGTCTATGAAGACGAACCGGCTGTATCCACCTCCGGCAAGCGAAGCAATAGTTGTACGACACGATGCAGAGCCCTGCCTCAGCAACCACGGAGGGAGTCTCCATGACGAATAACCGGATTCCTCAGGCACAAGGGGGAGGCAGCTCTGGCCAGCCGCGCGTTGCAGCTTCAAGCCCCGCTAACACCATTGTAAATGGGCAAGGTGCGCCAGCTTCTCCTTGGGTTGCTCGAGTCGAGGTCGGGGGCCCCTCAAGTCCTGATGAGGTAGGTTTCGGAACAGGTTTTGTGGTTTCGCCTGAGTGGGTGATCACTGCTGGCCATGTCCTCCCCAGGCGAGGAGAAGGCACACACACTGCACGTATTCAATTACAAGAACCGGGTACCCCCACCAATTCCTTAAGGAATTCTTACGTTGCGGTAGATAGGGTTCTTTCCGGTCACGGCGATATTGCTGCTCTGCACCTTGCCAACCCGCTAGAAAACTGGCCAAGGAGCGCGTTTGCGCGACTGGATTTGTCATTCAATGTGCTGTCTGCTGCTGCTAACCGCACCCGCGCATCGGCGTACGGTTACAATTCCCATGGTCAGCTTCGCAGCGTGGACGGCACAACCCTTGGTTTTCGGGCCAGTAATACCTATCCAGGTACGTTTCTTGCTTTTTTCACTCAAGAGTTTGGCCAAATCGAGGATGGTGATTCAGGCGGCCCGATTGTGGTCGGCGAAGGCGATGAACGGAGAGTAGTCGGAGTTCTGACCGTCCGCTATGACGACGAGCCACCTCTCGAGATGGGTGGAGTCGTATTCTCTCGTGAGCTGCCTTTTCTGCGCGAAATAGGTGTGTGGCCCACATACGAATTAGACGCATCTGGCGAGAGCATTCTTCGCTTGTTCACAAACGAAACATGTACCCCCTCAACATCAAGGACACGTGACGATGGCTGGGTCCCGCCGTGGTGCTCGGTGACGTCTGATATGCGGGGCCTTCAGTTCTTCTATAAACATGCGACGGATGGTCCGTCCTGGTCAAAGGCGACCCAACAGTTTGTTCCTGCGGGCTCACCCTACGCGGACCTGCCTGTTGGTGGGATGGGTGGTTCTGAGGTGTTGTGGTCGGTGGTGGCGTTGCCCGTTGATGCTAGTGGGACAGTGTTGGGGGTTGGACCGGATGGTTTCCCATTGCCGGATGCGGGTTCGAACCAGTTCGTGACGGGAACGGCTGGGTTTTCGATGCCGTCGAAGCTTGCTGCGGTGGCGCAGGGGGCGGGCCGAGGGAATGTGTTGGTGTCATGGAATTTGTCTTCCACGGTGTCGCGCGAGGTGAAGGTTTCGGGGTATTGGGTGTTCGGGAAGCCGGCCGAGCAGGATTCGTGGCGGTCTGCTCAACCGGTGAAAGTTGACTCACAGACGGGGAATCAACGCGGAGTTGCTGTGGTACCTGTGAATGATGGGAATACTCCGGGGCGGTGGGATCTGACGGTTTTGCCGATGACTGTTTCTGGCAAGGTGATCGGTTTGGGTGATGACGGAGTTCCATTGCCTGGGGCGGAAAGCAACCAGGTGGTGACGGTGGAGTCGCCGCGGCCGATCGCGGGAGTGCGTCCGGGTGTTCCGGTGTATGTCACGAGAGGAACCCAGGGCGTATTTAGTGTGTTTGCTGCGTATCCGGGGATGGAAGACGAGCAACCACAACTGTCGTGGGAGTTCTCGAAAACTGGGAACGACGGTGACTATGCGCCAGTGGTATCCCCGGCTGTGTCTGGGGCAGACACGAGTGTTCTGACCTTTGGCACCAATACCAATCCCGCCGACCCGTCAGATTCGGGGTGGTACCGGTTGGTGGCCAGAAATAGTTTGGGCACGGGCCGGTCGACATCGATGCAGGTAATGATTGGTAATTGGGTGTATCCGAGCATTGTGGCTCAGGTACCGGGGCAGGGTGATGGTTCCGTGGTTGGGAATACGTGGAGTATTGGGGATGCGCAGTTAGGTATGCAGGTTGTCGGATCTCCGCCTCCGACGGTGCTGTGGAAGAAATGGGACGAAACCACGATGGAGTACGTGGATGATTGGGATGGTGCGCCGGACGGGCAGAACTCGGACCCGAACAATCCTCGAACCCAAGCAACTAGTATGCCCAGCGACGATGGGAAGAGTACGTTTTACATGCTCACCTTCGGTATTGAGGGTACGAACAGGGAGGCGCCCGTGTATCCGAAGGTGACGGATACCGGAACATATATTGCGGTGATCAACAACCAGTTGGGTGGGCAATCCAGCTGGCCGATGGAAGTAGTCATCCAGACTAGAGGGTAGCGTCCCGGGTTTGATGTCGCTTCTATGCGGGTGCCATCTCCAGTTGGGATGGCGCGTTGAGGTCAGCGGAGTAGCAGTCCCGTTTGGGGCCAGCTACTACGCTGACCTCAAACGGGACTGCCGCATGGATAGGTGACACCAGATCTGGGGTGCCGTTGGCACTGGATGCGGCAAGCCGATGTCGAGGCCGGCGCCCGGCCCGGGGTGACAAAGGCGGAGGCCGAGGATCTGCGGGAGACAAAGAAGCGGATCCGATTGCTGGAGCAGGAGAATGAGGTGTTGCGGGAGGCGGCGGCGTATTTGTCGCAGGCGAACCTCAAACTCGGCGTCTCCCCACAATGATCTACCCGCTCGTCCGCGAGCTAGGGTGTGTCTCCTAATGGTTTGGTCCAGGCGATGACGGCGTTCAGGACGGCGGCGGCGCGGAACAGGATCGCGAGTTTGTCGTAGCGGGTGGCGATGCCGCGCCATTGCTTCAGGCTCGCGAAGCGGCGTTCGATGACGTTGCGGTTGCGGTAGTCGATCCGTTCGTAGCTGATCGGGCGGCCGCCTCGGGATCCGCGGCGGAGGCGGTGCCCGATCTGATCGGAGGGCTGCGGGATGACGGCTTCGATGCCGCGGTCGCGCAGGTGCTGTCGGATCGCACGGGACGAGTAGGCCTTGTCGCCGCGGATCGCGTCCGGGCGGGTCCTTGGTCGCCGACCGGGCGGGCGACGCGCAGCTGCTCCAGCAGCGGGATCAACATGGGTGCGTCACCCAAGTGACCGGGTGTGATGGCGATCACCAGCGGCAGCCC